>JAKMDG010000535.1 GCA_022428035.1 Longimicrobiales bacterium | reverse complement strand
CTCCTCATCATCGATGAAGAAGCCGGTATCACTGGCTTCCACGGTGTATCCCGGTGGCACTGCGGACGTCGCGATGATTTGTTCATGCACGAGATCACCGAGTCGGGCCGGCCCCCGGAATTCATACGCCACCGTCCGCTCGTACTGCTGGTCTTCGCGACGGATGCGGGAAAGCACGTCGCGAGACTCGATGGAGACGACATCGCCGAGGCGGATCCGCCGACCGCTGGGGGTGTCGATCAACGTCTCCTTCAGGGCCAGCACATCGAGCTCGAGATTGTTCTGCAACTTCACCTGAAACTGAACTTCCTCCCCACCGAGCTTGATGAAACCAAGCCCCGCTGTACCCGCCACAGCAGCATTCATACGCCCAATCAGGTCATCGACCGTAAGTTCAAATTGGGCAAGACGATCGCGATCCACAGCGGCGACGAATTCCCACGCCCGCTCTCGGGTGAATCGCCCGCCTGAGGCGTTGGTATCGACGTCGACGACACGGCTGTGTCGATCAAGGCGAGCACCCAGATCGTCGGCGATATCGCGTACCCGCTCATAATTGTACCCGAGCACCTTGATGCCGTACGTGGGAGCCGCACCCCCACCCCCGTAGAACGAAGGGCCGTAGCCAAAGACCCGGACCTCCGCCCCTGTGAAGGTGTGACTGTAGCCCTCCATCTGCTGCTTGATCGCAACCGGGACCTGCGTGTTCTCAAGAGAATCGGGAAAGGTGATCCGCATCATGGCGAACGTCTGATTGACGTCCACGGTGAAGCGCTCCACCTGCGGAAGCACCTCGACACGCTCCTCGAAGTACTCCATGAGCTGATCGCTACGCTCGAGATTCGAACCTCGCGGAAGCTGAATCTGGACCACGATGTAGGTATCCTGGCCTCCGCCTCCGCCCCACATCGCCCAGGTGCTGACGTACCGGTCGAACAGTGTATACGAGCCCGCGAACACCAGCACCGTCGCCGTGATCGCGAGCCAGGGCCGATGAACCGTGAAACCCACGAGGTCGGCGTAGAAGCGCAGGTACAGGGGCGTGCGCACGGATGTGGCCCCGCTGCGTGCGTCACCAGCGGTACCGGACCCGGCCAAGCCTGCATTGCGCACTCGTGCCGGGTCACCGGCCAGAAGCCGAGCCGCGAGTGCGGGGATGAACGTGAATGCGACAAAGAGCGACGCGAGCAGCGTCAGGGCCACTACGATCGCGAGGGGTACGTAGAACACGCGCAATTCGCCCTGCAGGTACACGAACGGGACGAAGACGATAAGGGTCGTAGCCGTCGAGGCGAGAATCGGTAACACGACCTCGCGGGCCCCGCCCTCTGCGGCAGACTCGGCACTCTCTCCCGCCTGCCATCGCCTGTACACGTTCTCGAGCACGACGATCGAATTATCGACGATGAGGCCAAAGCCCATCGCCAGGCCCATCAGGGTCAGCAGATTCAGCGTGAGTCCGCTGAAGTAGATGAGGTTCAGCGAGATGAGCACACTGAACCCGATCGTCGTGAAGATCAGCGCGGCGGACCGAAACGACCGGAGGAAGCCGAGTAGCACGGTGAAGATAACCAGCGCGCTGAAGAAGGCGCGCATGCGGAGAGCCGTGAGCTGCTTCTGGATTTCCTCGCTCATGTCGTCTTCGAGCATGAGTTCCGTGCCCACGGGATTGAGGCGCTCGAGCTCGGCAAGGCGCTCCTTCACGGCGTCGGCGGTCGCAACGGTGTTCACACCGATGCCCTTCATCACCTCGAAGCCGACCGATGGACGTCGATTGATCCGCGAAAGCTGGCGTGGTTCTTCGTAGGTGTCGTAGACCGTCGCGATATCCCCGACCTGCACCGGCGTCCCACCGACGGCGGTGATGACCGCGCCACGCACGTCCTCAGCGCTCCCCGGCCGGTTCATGATCGTGATCGTCCGCTCGGACGGGCCCTCACGGATCACTCCCGCCTCGCCGACAAGGTCCAGCTCCGAGATCGCGCGCTGTACCGTTACGGGGTCGAGCCCGAGCGCGCCCAGAGCCTCTTCGTTGAGCTCTACCTCGAGTCGGCGGTCACGCCCTCCGAATACCCGTACACGAGACACACCATCGACCTGATTGATCTCCGGCGCGATCACGTCGTCGAGATGCGCCCGAAGGGCCTCCAGCGTGTAGGGGCCCGTGAAGGTGTAGAACAGGAAGGGTGCGTTCTGCTCCTGGAACTCGTCGGGGATGTACTGACTCACCTGGACGTGGCCCACGCCTGCAGGCAGGGCTTCCTGCAGGGTCGCGATCCGCTCGGAAAGGTCGAGTCGTACGAAATCCATGTCAGTGTCGCGCTGGAACTCGATCTCGATGCGCGCCGTGCCGCGCCCCTGCTCTTCGAACGACTCCGAAACGATCCGCTCCACGCCCCGGACCTGCTGGACGGCGGACTCGAGCGGAGCCGTCAGGAACGCCTCGACTGTCTCCGGGGAGGCTCCAGGCCACGCGCCTGACACGGTCAGCCGGGGGAGCTGCGTGTCCGGCAGCAGTTCGATCGGGACGTTGGTCCACGCCGCGATCCCCAGCAGCGCCACGGCCGCGTAGGTCATCGCAACTGCGACCGGCCGGCGCAGCGACAGGCGAATCATCCCGTGAACCTCGAGCGCGCGGTTTCCACCGTCTGATACACGACCGGGACCACGACAAGGGTCAACGCTGTCGCGACCAGCAAGCCGCCGATGACGGCGATGGCGAGCGGCGCCCTGAGGTCGGACCCACGCCCGATCCCCAGGGCCATCGGGAGCAGGCCGAGCACGGTCGTCACGGTCGTCATCACGATGGGCCGCAGACGAACCCGACCTGCCTCCACAATCGCGTCCCGCAGGGAACGGCCCGCACGACGGGCCTGATTGATGAAGTCGACCTTCACGATCGCATCGTTGACGACGATCCCGACCAGGATAACCGCGCCGATCATGCTCATCGTGTTCAGACCCTGCCCCGAGAGCACCAGGGCCGCGACCGCGCCAACCAGAGCGAGCGGGACGGATATCAGGATCGTGAGCGGGTGCACGAACGACTCGAACTGAGCCGCCAGGATCATGTAGACCAGGATCAGGGCCAGTCCGAACGCGAAGGCGAGGTCCCTGAAAGAGCGCCGCATTTCCTCGTTCTCCCCACCTACGTTCCAACGAACATCCGGTGACATGGGGAGCGAGGCCAGGACGGCATCTACATCGGCGATCGCCTGGTCGAGCCCGCCGTCCACCACATCGGCGTAGACGGGAATGACCCGCGCCTGGTCCTCACGGTGGACTTCCGGGGGCCCGACAGCGTCGCGAATCGTAACAAGCTCCCGGATCGGAACGCCGCTGACGCGGAGTCCCTCCAGCGTCTCACGGGAGTAGCGGCGGTCCTCGGGGTAGCGCACGACGACGTCGATCTTCCGGTCGAAATCCACGAACTCGGTCGCAACATCGCCCCGCATGGCACGGTCCACGGTTGCGGCGACGAGCCCGGGGTCGATCCCGTAACTCGCACAGGCAGCTCGGTCGATCTCGACCTGGATCTGCGGCTGGCCGCGCTCCGTGCCGATCCTGACGTTTCCGACGGCGGAGACCCCCGTGACCAGACCGGCGATGCGCTCGGCCATGGAATAGACCTGGTCGAGATCCTCGCCACGCACTCGAACAGCGATATCGGCCTCGGAGCTACCCAGCATGGAGCCCAGGGCCGTCGCCTGCCCCGTCTCGACGGAGAGCGCGCCGGCGGGAAAGTCTGCGGCCAGGTCCCGAGCTCGAATCGCTGCGGCCCTCGATGCGGCTCCCTCACGGACGCGGACCTGGAACGTGGCCGTATGAAGGCCCGTGGCGTCCTCGCCCTCGGCGTAGGCCCGCACGTCACGGCCCACGCTACCGAACACCGCGTCGACGTCCGGGTCCTCGACGAGAGCCGACTCGATCCGCTGTGCAGCCTCGTCTGTCGTCACCAGCGATGTGCCTTCCGCGAGTTCCAGCGAGACGCCGAACGCACCCTGGTCTACGTCGGGGAGCAAGTCACGCGGCAGGCCCGATGCGAGCGCCAGCGTCACCGCGAGCGCACCTGCCGAAGCCGTGAGCACCACGCCGGAGCGGTCGAGCGACCACTCCAGGGCATTGTGGTAGCGAGCTGCGAAGCGGGCGAAGCCCCGGTCGAAGGCGTTCAGCACCGGTCGCGCGGTCGCGCCCACGACCGCGGCAAACCCTGCGAACCAGAATCGAACCAGATCGGGCATGAGCCGGATCAGCCACGCGACCCCCCGAAACGGCGCCGTCAGCACGCGCTTCACCCGGTGAACCAGCCTCGCGATTCCTCGCGGCGGGTCCCCGCGTAACGCCGCGTCACCGTACGCACGCTCCATGCTTCGAGCACCCGCGAATCGGGCGGCGAGCGACGGTAGCAGGGTGAGTGCAACCAGAAGCGAGGCAAGCAGCGAAAAGGCCACCGCGAGGGAGAGATCCTTGAAGAGCTCCCCGGCAACCCCCTCTACGTAGATGATCGGCCCGAAGACGGAGATCGTCGTCAGCGTCGAGGCCGTGATCGCGCTCTGTACCTCTTCGGCACCAGCCGCCGCGGCCTGCAACGCCCCTTCTCCGAGCTCTTCGCGATGCCGAAAGATGTTCTCCAGCACGACAATCGAGTTGTCGACGAGCATACCGACCCCGAGCGCGAGCCCGCCGAGGCTCATGATGTTCAGGCTTACGCCCGCCGCTTCCATGAGCGCGAACGTGCCCACGACCGAGATCGGGATCGCCAGGGCGATGGCGAACGGGTATCGGCTGTCGCGCAGGAACAGGAAGAGGACGAGGAACGCCAGCAAACCCCCGAACACCAGCGCCTGCACGACGTTCGAGATCGAATCAGCGATGAAACCGGCCTGATCGTCCGCGATATCGATCCGCATGGACGGGTACTCGTTGGCGAGCTCGGCGATGACATCCTGCACCGACTCGGCGACGGTCACCGTATTGGCCCCGGACTCCTTGAACACCAGGATCCCTACCGATTCGGCCCCGGCATAGCGGGCGATCGCCTCACGTTCGGCGAAGCCGTCCACGACACGACCGACATCGGACAGCCGCACGACCCGTACGCCGGTCTCGACCATCTGACGGGCAATCACGACGTCTCCGATCTCCTCGACTGTCTGGAACTCCCCGAGCGTCCGCAGTGGATAGCGGTACCGACCCTGGAGGATCGTGCCGCCCGGCGCACTCACATTGGCCCGATCGAGCGCCGTCGAGATCTGTTCGATCGTGAGTCCGTACGAATCGAGGAGTCTGGGCTCGACCTCGATCCGGATCTCCCGATCGAGCCCACCCGTAACCGCTGCCTGCGCGATCCCGTCCAGCTGCTCGAGTCGGCGCCGGAAGACCGTCTCCGAAAGCTCCTTCGTCTGCCACAGGTCCTCTCCACCGGACACAGAGAGCGTCATGACCGGGTCCGACTCCGGATCCACCCTCAGAATGGTCGGTCGACTGACCG
The DNA here is from genome assembly GCA_022428035.1 of Longimicrobiales bacterium. Classification (GTDB taxonomy): domain Bacteria; phylum Gemmatimonadota; class Gemmatimonadetes; order Longimicrobiales; family Gaopeijiaceae; genus UBA2589. Next base: position 4,343 of record JAKMDG010000535.1, on the reverse strand, counting down.
ACTCGGGGAGCGATTCCCGGACGTTGTCCATACGCTCGCGCACGTTCAGCATGGCGAAGTCCATGTCCGTGCCCCAGGCGAAGCGGAGCGTCACGAGACTCAGCCCGTATCGGGACGTCGACGTGACGCGCTCTACCCCGGGCACGGCTGCGGCCGCCCCCTCGATCGGCTCGGTGATCCGACGCTCCACCTCAGCCGGCGCAACCTCCTCGTACAACGTGTAGATCACGAGCCGGGGATAGCTCACGTCCGGCAGCAGATCGATCGGAAGCCGAGCATAGGAAATCCCACCCAGCAGCACGATGGCCAGGAACAGCATCCAGACCGCGACGGGACGCTCGGTCGAGGTGCGTGGGATCGACACCCGTCAGTTCCCCGCGCCTGTCGAGCCCGGGATCTCGCGTACAGAGGCTCCGACCGCCTCCTCCAGTGTCAACAACGCATCGACAAACGCGTGCCGAGCCGTGATGACCTGTCGGCGCGTGTCCGCTTCCTGCTGGAAAACCGCGCGGAGTTCCTCGAAGGAGCGTGCACCGAGGCGGTACTCCTCGCGAGCGAGTGCCAGGGCCTCTCGCGCGATCTCATTCGACCGCTGGGAGAGCTGAGCGGACCTCCACTGATTCTCCAGCTCGAGGACCGATCCACGGATCGCCTCCTCGAGCTGAAGCCTCGTTTCCCGGTCCTGTTCCTGCTGATTCCTGAGCTCGATCGCAGCCCGCTGCTGCTCCGTATTCTGCTGGAACACACCGTTCAACACCGGAATCGAGAAGCCGAGGTAGAACTGGCTCTCCAGATCCTTGCCGATCGACGTGTCGAACAGAGCCTCGCCTTCCGGCAGATAGGCCTGACGGTACACGTTGACGCCCAGCCTGATCTCCGGCCACCAGGCGGTTTTCCGTTCCGAGAGGGCCAACTGCGCGGACCGCATGTACACGTCCGACTGCAGGATCATCGGGTTCACGTCGAGGGCCCGGGAAATCAGGCTAGACGCGTCGAATCCGGCCGGATCGAAGAGTGGAAGCTCTTCGTTCCCGATCTCCAGCGGCCGGTCTTCCGTCAGCCCCATCGCGGTCCGAAGTGCAAGGAGCGCACGCTGATAGGTCACGTCCTGCTGCTGTAACGTCAGGGCCTGCTGCTCCAGAGCGAGCTCTGCGTTGAGGATGTCGACTCGCGTACGCAGGGCGAGGGAGAAGAGGCGCTCCACCACGTCCAGGTCGATCTGGCGTGCGGCGACAAGTTCATTCTCGGCCTCCATCAGCGCCTTTTGCTCGACAGCGTCGATGTAGAGCCTCTGGACCTGGATCTCCAGGTCCGTTCGTGCCCGAAGCAGGGTCACGTCCCGACCCTCGTTGGTCAGCCTCTGGCGATCGTGCGCCTGAAAGAGCGAGGCGCCCTGGAAACGCCACGACAGCCCCAGGTTGTGGGTCGTCGCCGAGAAGTAGTTCCAGTCCGCCGACGGATTCGCAATCGGGTTGCCAAAGTTGTCCAGCGCCTGTCGCCGCAGGTTCCCCGTGAACTGCGTGTTGAAGAGGGTGAGCTCAGCTCGGGGCAGGAGCTGTTCAGCCCACGTCGAACGCATCTCGGCGCCATTGATGAGGCTCGAGTTGGTGGCGCGGCGCAGGGCCGGATTGCTCCCGCTCGCGAACTCGAGTGCCTGGTCGAGGGACAGGCGCAGCGGCTCACGTTCCTGGGCCGCAAGCGGGCTTGCCGTTGCTACCATAACCAGGATTACCGATACCGTATTTGTTGTTGCCCTACAAAGACTTACATAACCACACTTCATATATCGCTTCACATTCATCGTCCGGGTCTCCCACCCTCGGCCGCCACATCCTCCACGAGCCGGATCGGCGTATCGTGAGCGAGGTAGTGGTGCCCGTCCACGAGTACGATTTCACCGGGTTCGACCATACCCTGCTCCAGTCCGTCTCGGAGGATCTCGACGTGAGTGTCGTTCTCACGGCCCGGGTTCACGTAGCGCCACTTCGCGAGGGGGCCCTGGGGCCCCTCTTCGTATACGAAGAGCATCGTGCGCCTCTGCCCGGTCCCCCGCTCCAGGATGGCGCTGCGGGGGACAAGGACCCGGTTTGGGAGAGCTTCCGCATCGAGCGAGACCTCGGCGTACATCCCCGGCTTGATCCGGCCATCCGCGTTAGAAAGCAGCACCGTGACCCGGCCGGTTCTGCTCTCGGGATCGACCACAGGGTTGATCGTCTCGATCGCCCCATCGAAGACCTCACCCGGGAACGCCGCGAAGGTCACTTCGGCGCGCCGCCCCTCAGCCAACAGCCCGAGTTCGGCTTCGAGCACCTGAACCTCGACCTTGATCGGATTCAGATCGACGACGGTCATCAGCTCTGTACCGACCGTCACATACTGGCCCTCTACGACCTCGAGATCAGCCACGCGACCAGAAAACGGCGCGGCGACACGGGTACGGGCGAGCTGGAGTTCGGCTTGCCTCAAACGCACTTCGGCCTGGTCGAGCCCGCTGCGGGACCGCGCGATACGCTCTCGCTCCTGACGAACCGCCGGGTCCTCGATCGCATCATCGAACAACACCTGCTGGCGGTAGTCCGTCTCGGCTGCTCGAAGATCGGCCCGTGCCTGAGCTACTCCGAGCGCATGTTCCGTTGTATCGATCTGAACCAGAGCAGAGCCAGAACCCACGGTCTGGTTCTCCCGCACCGGGATGCGGCGCACCACACCCTCGATCTGAGCGGCCAGGGCAGTTCGCCGGTAGGCCTCCGCCTGCCCGGCTGCCGAGACTCGGATCCACAGCGTGTCCCGTACCACAGCGGCTCCGCCCACGGGCTGGGCGACGGTCGCCGAGAACTGAGGAGCGGCCTCACCCTCCGGCAGAACCGGACCCTCGGGCACGGCAGCGTCTTCAGGCGGTCCCCCGAGCAGGTCGTCGCCAAACACGCGCCACAGGACGCCAGCTGCGAGCAGAACGAAGATCAACACCACAGTGACCAGACTGAGCGTGCGCCTGGAGTGACTCATGGAGCCCCCGGAATGGGTGGTCTGAGGTCCGGTCGGCGCGGCTTCTCCGCTCACGAACCCTGATGAGACGTCGAGTCACGGATCCAGCGTTGCCGCCGACAGCTGTAGAAGATCGCTTATCATAGCCGTTTCGCCCCTGCGACGATCGTCAGGGGCCCACCGTCACATGCACCGGTCCCATCTCCAGACCTGCGACTACGCCGCCGCGCCGTCGCCGTAGGTGCGCTCGACATACCCCTGGAGGATTTCCTTGAACTCCTCGACGAGTCCCTCGCCCTTGAGCGTCACGGAATGCTCCCCATCGACATACACCGGAGCCTTGGGCTCTTCGAACGTACCGGGCAGCGAGATGCCGATATTCGCATACTTCGACTCGCCCGGGCCATTGACCACACACCCCATCACGGCCACATCCATTTGCTCGACGCCGGGATACACCTTGCGCCACTTCGGCATCATCTCGCGGATGTACGCCGTGATGTCCTCGGCCATCTCCTGGAAGAAGGTGCTCGTGGTGCGGCCGCAGCCGGGGCACGATGTGACCTGGGGCTCGAAGTGCCGGATACCTAGCGACTGCAGTACCTGCTGAGCGACGCGCACCTCTTCAGCCCGATCACCGCCAGGGCTGGGCGTCAGAGACACGCGGATCGTGTCCCCGATACCCTCCATAAGGAGCGGAGCCAGCCCCGCCGTAGTCGCGACGATCCCTTTCGCCCCGAGGCCCGCCTCGGTGAGGCCCAGATGGAGCGGATAGTCAGACCGTGTCGATAGCAGCCGATAGACGCGATGCAGCTGCGGCACGGACGACACTTTGGTCGACAGCACGATGCGGTCATGGCCCAGCCCTACCTCTTCGGCCAAAGCCGCGGAGCGGAGGGCACTCTCCACGAGCGCCTCGAGCAGGACCTCCGACGCCTCGAGTGGCTGATCACGACCCGCGTTTTCATCCATCAGTTCGGTGAGAAGTCGCTGATCCAGCGAGCCCCAGTTCACCCCAATGCGCACCGGCTTGTCGTACTCGATCGCCACCTCGACGATCTGCGTGAAATTCTTGTCGCGGTGTTTCGTGCCTACGTTGCCGGGGTTGATCCTCAGCTTTGCCAGGGCACGGGCGGCCTCTGGGTACTTCGTGAGGAGCAGGTGACCGTTGTAGTGGAAGTCCCCGACGATCGGCGTGTCGTATCCGGCAGACCGAAGGCGGGAGACGATCTCCGGAAGGGCCTGCGCCGATGCGTCGTTGTTGACGGTGACGCGCACCAGCTGGCTACCAGCATCGGCCAGTAGCCGGACCTGATCGTAGGTGGACTGAACGTCTGCTGTGTCCGTGTTCGTCATCG
>JAKMDG010000519.1 GCA_022428035.1 Longimicrobiales bacterium | reverse complement strand
GCTCGGAGCGGAACCGTCCGAGGTTCTCATCGATGAAGCCCTGTAAATCCGACATGGAGCTGTCCATCTGCCGGATCCTGGAGCTCTAGATGAGCGTACGCAGGCCCCAGCGATAAATGAACGTCATGAGCGTCGCGAACACCACTGCACCGGCCATTCCGCCGATACTGAGCGCAAGCGGATCGAACAGGTGGAAGATCCCGACTCCGAGCATGCCGCCGATCACGGAGGCGAATGCACCGAGCGCCATGATGACCTGGGCGTGACCGGGCTGCTCTTCCGGGCGACTGATAGCGGCTCTCATCATGAGGCCGATGGCGGCTCCCATGATGATCCAGATGGCGATGCCGATCCAGTTCTGCATAGCTGTTTCGGAGTTCTTGGGTCGTTCGAGCGGCGAAAAACCGCGCTGGAAAAGTTATCGGAAGGACTTGGCGGGAACCACCCCGTCCCGGTGGTTTGACTCGACTCCCCGGCGGCGGTTCATTCCGGAATGGCGGACGAGATCATCGACATCAGCCGGTACTTCAACCGAGAACCGGCAAGCGACCTTCCTCGCGGGGCGATGGCACTGTGGGGGGGTGACGGCGAACAGTCTCGTTTTGCGCTGCCGCTGTGGAGGATTCTTCACCTGGCTCGTGCCGAGCGCGGCATGATCGTCTCGTGTGAACCTGGAATGCATCACCTCGCCGAGCCGTTTGTCGTCCTCGATCTGGGTTCGGATCCCGCTCGGACCGAGGTCGATCCGGACGCGATGCCCGGGTACGGCGACGACGAGGCACCGTCCCTCCTCGATCGAGAAGCGGAAGGCCTCGCCATCTTCCTCGGTGCGCGTGATGGTCGGATCTGGGCCCTCCTCGTCGATGGAGGCCTGCTGCGGACGGGCCCGCTGTCGGCCACTCTGCGCGAGGATGTTCTCTTTCTGGCCGGCGAGTGTGCGGGGCTCCTGTTCTTTCGGGAACGGCCCCAAGACCGAGATTCGGTGGAGTAGTCGACGGCTCGGGCGCATGCGTCGCCGTCCGTCAGTCCTTACCCATTCGCCGCTTGAGCTCTTCCAATGCAGCATCGGCATCCAGCTCTCGGGAGGGCGGCGTCTGATCCAGGTCGACGCGGAACTCCGAGCGTCGGTCGAGATCGAGTGGGTCGAAGGCCCGAGCTGCCTCAGCCTGGGCTTCTGTTCCCTCGATCTTCTCTGCCATTCGATCCAGCTGATCGAATAGATCGTCTGCGGCCGTGATGGACTCGCGTGCCTCCGAGCGGCCCGATGTGGCCGACAGCGCTTCGCGCTGGCTTTTCGCTTCGTGGAAGCGCTCGAACATTTCTTCCACGGTACGGGACCTGAAGTCGAACTCTTCCTTGAGCGCCCCTGCCTTCCTGATCAGAATGACGCGTTGACCTTCGGCCTTGGTTGCCCACTCTGCGGCGAGCTTGACCGTCTCCGCGTCATCGATGTCAGCCGCCATTTCTTCTCGGCGGCGAGCGGTCTCGATGTCCTTCTCGAGGCGATCGATCTGCCCGAGGGTCGTCCTGAGCTGATCGTCCAGGCCGGCGACCTGAGCCTTCTCGTCGGCGATCTCGTTCTTCATGCCGATCAAAAGCTTGTCGGCCGTTTCCGAGACCTGATCCCGACTCAGCTCCTTGTTGAAGTTGTCGAGCGCCTCTTTGAAGGCTTCGCGAAGATCGTCAAACATCGAGAAAATCCTCCGGGCACTGACGGACGGGCCCGCTCACGGACCCGTCCGACCATGGTGTCATAACCACTCTTGAAGAGGAGAGTGGCCCCGAAGCCTCAGTTGAGGAAGGGCTCAATGCGCTGGGCAAAGGAGTTGCGCGCCCGGTGCAGCCGGCTCTTCACAGTCCCGAGGTTCACTCCGGTGATCTCGGAGATCTCCTCGTAGCTCTTGCCTTCCAGCTCTCGGAGTCGGAAGACGAGCTGGTGGTGCTCGGGAAGAGTCTGAACGGTGTCCTCCACCAGCCGACGAAGGTACCGCTTCCGGTACAGATCGTCGGGCTTCATCGAGTAGTCCTCGAACTGAATCGGACGGTGGTCATCGTCCCAGTTGTTCGTGAGTCGCTGGAACAGGACAAGAGGACTGCGTGACCGGTTTCTCAACTCGTTCTTCGACAGGTTGCCGGCAATTGTGTACACCCAGGTCGAGAACTTCTTGGACGTGTCGAAACGGTGCAGATGTCGAGTGACACGAATGAACGCTTCCTGGACCAGATCCTGCGCACGGTCCGAGTCGCCGGTCTTACGCGTAATGAAATGGATGAGACGGTCGCGATATCGATTGTACAGCCGCTGAAACGCGCCAGGCCGACCCTCAAGATGAGCCGTGACGAGCTCTTCGTCGGTCAAGTCTTCGAGCGGTCGTTCGAACAGAGATTGGCTCACAACAGCAGGAGTTGTGTTGACCATTGGTCTAAGTCCTAGTTGAAACCAAGCGAACAGATCCAATCAAGTGACCAGTAAGATATGGGTAACAGGCGTTCCCTCAAGGGCACCTGTGCACCAGCCGGCGAGTCAGATCGGGCGGCCTTCGAGACCAATGAGTGTCCCACCCTCGGAGAAACCGTCGTAGAGTGCCTGCTCCGGCGGTGGAATCCGATCTCGGGAGGCGAGTGCCTGCTCGGCCGCCTGGTCCATTTCCACAGTCACTTCAGTCTCGATCGCCTCCAGCAAGGATGGCGCGATCCCCTTTCGTTCCAGCCAGGCCTCAAAGAGCCCCACGGGATCCCGACGACCCCAGTGGGCGAAGAGGTCGGGGGCGAACGTATCACGCGCCTCCCGCTCATCGTGCGTCGCGTGCCCACCCATGCGAAACGTGTCCGCGACAATCGCGGCTGGCCCGCGGCCGTCTCGACACTGATTAACCGCAAGTCGCGTGGCAGCGTACACATCCAGAACGTTGTTCCCGTCGCAACTCCACGAGTCGATACCGTACATCGCGGGCCAGAAGTGGAGGTCCCCTGCGCCGTGGGCGTCCGATGGCGTGCCCAGGGCAACGTGGTTGTTCTGAATCACGAAGATCGCCGGCAGGTTTTGCACTGCAGCCAGGTTCAACCCCTCGTGACATGCTGCACACTTCGTTGCGCCGTCACCAACCCAGGTCACGGCGACCCGGTCCTCTCCTCGATTACGGAAGGAGAGCGCGACACCCGTGACGATCGTCACGCTCGTACCCATGTGGCTAATAGGCTGGAGGATGCCGGCGTCCATGTCGCCGATGTGGAGGTCTCGCCCCTCGCTCGGGGAGTCGGAGGTCGCCAGATATCCTCGGAACATGTCCGCGAGGGGCATCCCCATCATGTGGAGGGCCCCCGCGTTGCGAATCATGGGTGACACGACGTCACGATCGGGGTCGAGTGCCCGCACGTTCCCTACGGTCACCGCCTCTTCTCCCGTGCCGAGCCAGGCCTTGGAAATGACTCCCGTTCGGACCCAGCGCTTGAGACCGATGTCATGAAGTCGGGTGCGGAGCAGGTCCCTGTAGATAGACAGGAGCTGAGCTTCGGACAGTCCATTGACGATGTCTGCTCGCTGCGGGTCCGACGCAAGCGTGCTGTCGAACTGATCGACGAGCTCGGGGTCGGGCTCCCATTCCAGGTACTCGGGCGGATCAAATGCGGGGTATCGTTTCATGCCGTGAAGCTAACCTGCGCCGCTGTCGATTCGGAGGTGCCGGTCCGCCATGACGAGTTCGAGAACCTCAGGGGATCATGAGCAGGAAGGACCAAAGCGTGAGATGGACCAACGTAAAGGACGTCGCACTGAGATGGCTTACCTGAGAGAATCCCCCAGCTGGTGAGCGACTCCCGCCCTCGTCGTGTGGCGTTCGCCCGTGTAAGTTGGCGAATCGGTACCTTCGCACCGAACCATCTCGACCTTCCCGGGTCGAGTTCCCCCTCGATCTTGAGGCTCGTTGTCGGACCTCACCACCACGGCTCCCGCTGACCCGGGCCCGCGTCGCGTCCAGGCTGTTGTGGCGCTCAGACTGCTCGAAGTCATGCGCGACATGGATCTTCCCGTGGAGCTTCTCGAAGCCGAAGATCCCGCGCAGACGATCCCGAGACGATTCGGACTCAGCGATGTCGTGGAGCGCCAGATCCGCACGCATCGTGAGGACGTGAGGCGCCGGGTCCGTCTTACAGACGAGGAGGTCCATGGCCTGTTTCGTTTCGTCATTCGGCGTCCCGACAGCCCCGAGGTATTTCGAGCTGTAGGTCGCTTGCTCGTGGAGGGGGAGCGGATACCACGCTGGGTCCGACGCTTGCCCCGCGGACTCCGTTATCGGGCGACACGCAGGGAGGCGCGGAAGCTGCTCAAGAAGTTGTTCGGGCGTCCGATCGGTGGCTTTGGTCGCGGGACGTTCGTGATCGAGGGACGCTCCCTTCTCTTTGTCGAGGCCGATCCGGGTGGAGACGCATGCCACCTGCTCAGCGGCTTTTCGGAGGAGCTTGTTTCCCGCATGCTCGGGGGTTCCGCGCGTGTGGATCACACGCTCTGTCAGGGCCGAGGCGATGACCTGTGTCGGTGGGAGGCCGAACTCGTCCAGGACACCGCGACGCATGCCCCGGTGCCCGAGGGCGTGTCGGAGAACGAGGACGAGACCTAGGAAGGCTCGAGCGAGCGCCAGGACGTGTAGGCTAGTCCAAAAGGGTGCGATGTACTCTGAAGATGCACAGGTCCTGGATGGCGGTCCGTCCTGCACGCCGGGCTGACGCGACCTCGTCCGGTGCCCGGATCCCCGTCTGAAGCCAGATAGCGGGTTCGCCCGACCGCGCCATGGCCTTTGTGACCAGGGGGCCTGCGTCCGCACTCGGCCGAAAGAGGAGCACGAGATCGACGGTTTCCGGTACCTCGTCCAGGTCATCGTAACTCACCCGGCCCAGCAGGCGTTGTGCATTCGGATTCACGGGGATCACGTCATAGCCTTTGGCGGCCAGGTACGACGGCACGCGGCGCGCAGCTTTTTCGAGATTACGTGACAGCCCGACGACGGCGATGTGTTTCGCGTTGTCGAGGAGTTCGGCAAGAGCCTCGGCCGACGGGTTGTCGGGGTCGGAAGAGGCGCTCAGCACATGTCGGAGTTGGGCCAGTCTGTCCACGGGCCGCGAGCATACCCGCACCATTGCTGGCTCGCAATACGAGGGGGGGACAGGGTGGCGGCCATCAGGACCGCTGGCGTCAATCGGCGAGGACGGTTCCAGTGCTCCTTGCTCGGGTCGTCGCACCTACGCCTGCCACACCCATCACGACGATGGCGATGCCCGTCCAACCGAGTGGAGATAGACCTTGACCCAGAAGAACCGTGGCCAGTGATGCGGCCACGACTGGCTCGATCGCCGTCGCGATGGAGGCCCGGCTTGCATCGATCCGTGAGAGTGCATCGAAGAAAAGGAAGTGCGCGACCGCGATCGTGAGGGCGCTGAACGCGAGCAGAACCAGCCAGGCCGTGGTCGAACCGGGCCAGACGATGGGACCACTCGTCACGGGTACGGTGACGGCGAGGAAGAGCACACACCCCAGGGTGCTGTACATCACGGTCGGAATCGAGCCGTACAAGGGTGCCGCGTACCTGCCGAACAGGATGTAAGCACCATAGGCGATACCAGCCATCACGCCCCAGCCGAGGCCACTCGAGCCAAACGTTGCCGTGACCGAGTCGGCGCCAAGTACGCTGAGCCATACGCCAGCCAGCGTCACCACGAGCAGCACGATGCGGGCGCTGTCTGGCCATTCGTTCAGGATCGGGCCCGAGGCTAACGCGACGACGGCGGGGGCCATGTAGAGCATCGCTACCGTGGACGGTACGCCAACAGCGTCCGTCGATAGCTGGTAGGCGATCTGGAAGAATCCGATGGAGATACCTCCACCCACCATCAAGATCACGAGGCCCCGGCGGTCGACGCGCAGGCCTTCGCGGCCACGCAGGCACAGGGTGACCAGGAGGATTGTCGCCCCGAGAAGAGGACGGAGGAATGCCAGACTCTCGGGCGGTACACCCAACCGGAACAGGTTGACCGCGAAGATGCCGGACGAGCCCCACAGGGAAGCTGCTACCACCGCCTCGGCGTATCCCAGCAGGCTGTCACGCGAAGCAGCGCTGGAGTTCACACCCGACGAGGTCAAACGTATCCGTAGATCTGATAGAGGAGGAGATAGACCATCAGACCCGTCACCGAGACGTATGCCCAGACAGGGAAGACGAAGCGCGCAAGCCGCTTGTGGTCCTCGAAGCGTTCGGCACGAGCCAGCCACAAGAGGCGGAGTACGAATGGAAGCACCAGGACCGCGAGTACCATGTGGCTGAACAGGATCGACAGGTACACAGTCCGTGCGAGGCCCTCTCCAGCGAATTCATGGGTGCCGGTGAGCAGGATGCGCGCGACGTAGAAGACCAGGAAAAGCGCGGATGCGCCGACCGCGGTCAGCATGGCCCGCTTGTGCTTGTCGACAACTTTCTGACGAATGAAGACGAAGCCGGTGAACAGTGCGATCGCGCTCGTCGCATTCAGGCTCGCGTTGATGAGGGCGAGAAGATCCCCCGCTTCGGTTGTGTTCATCGGATCGAGACCAATTCCGGTGCTGGGACGTAGACCTGGGCTCGTGAACCCAGTGTGGCGAGCCCCACGAGCAGACTCAGGAGGAGTGCAGCGACGAGGGTATGGAGTGATACTGGCGGAATGGCCAGGATCGTCAGGACCGACATGACGCCGAGAGCCACCTGCACAAGGAGGAGTCCGACGGCTGCCCAGGCCCAGCGTTTCACGCGCCGTGGCACCTCGGCACGAACCACCCAGGCATATAGCCATAGAACCGCCACGGTTGCGACGATGGCCATGAGGCGGTGCAGGAAGTGCGAAGTGATCTGAATATTCACCAGGGGCGGCACAACCTGACCGAGACAGAGCGGCACGTCAGGGCAGGACATGCCGCCGTCGGTGTGGCGAACCAGGGCACCAAGAACAGATTGTATAAACACGGATCCGGCGGCCACGCCCGCATAGATCGTGAGCTTGAGCCCGTCACCGTCTCCGAAGCCTTCGATTTTCGGAGGGCCTCCGGGCCCGGTCGTACCCTGGGTCGCCACCGCGAGAACGGTCGCCAGAGACAGAAAAATGAACGCGAGGCTCAGGTGCGTCGTGGACACAAGGTCCGGGAGTTGGTAGATCACCGTGAGCCCACCAAAGACGGACTGGACAAGCAGCAGTCCGACGCCTGCGAGTGATGCCCGGAAGATCCAGGGC
>JAKMDG010000489.1 GCA_022428035.1 Longimicrobiales bacterium | reverse complement strand
CAAGTATTTCCCTGCTGGAATCCAACTGACTGCAGTCGATTTTTCACCCCGCATGCTCGACTTCGCGCGGGCCCGCCTGTCCGAATGTCGGTCTCCGGTCGAATTGCGGGAGGCTGACGTCACTCGGCTGGATTTCGAGGACGAGTGCTTTGATACCGTCGCGACCTCATGCACCTTCTGCTCGGTCGTGGACCCCGTCAAAGGGCTCCAGGAGCTGCACCGGGTGCTCAAGCCCGAGGGTAAGATCCTCATGTTTGAACACGTCCGGCCCAAGATAGGATGGCTCGGTGTCATGATGGACCTCATGAATCCCGTCGCCCGGCTCTTTGGTCCTGACGTGAACCGGCGTACGGCCGAGAATGTCCGGGCTGCAGGTTTTCGCATCACTCGGGAGCACAACGTCTACCTCGACATGGTGAAGCTTTTTGAGGGAGAGAAGGACGAATCGCTTCCCGACCCCGAGAGATGCATTTAGCTTCCCGGTCTTCGGGACGTGGCGCAGCCCGGTAGCGCACTGCAATGGGGTTGCAGGGGTCGCCGGTTCGAATCCGGCCGTCCCGACGTACAAGGTCCGGAGTCGCGAACGCGGCTCCGGGCTTCGTCGTATGCGCATGGTTCGAATCGACGACATCCGGTCGGGAAGCGAGACGCTCGTGCGCTGCCCCAGCTCGTGGTCCTTCGTGTGCCCAGATTTGGCACCGTGACGACAACGAAACCGACTCACGATCAACGCGTATGAACAGCGTCGGACGTCCAACGTGGATACATTCCGGCCGGGACGAAACGGCGTCCCCCTCGAAGGCATAGATGTTCGAGGTCTTGCCACACCGAACTCTGGACAACCTCGTAGATGACCAAGTACCGGTTGATGGTCGGCTGCTTCGCTGTAGCCGTGTTCCTTACAGCGTGCGGAGACGACACTCCCGTCGACGTCGGACCCACCCCGCCCCCGTTGAACGGCACGGCGTTCATTGATCCGGACATCTTGACGATCCAGGATTCGACGGCGTTCGAGTCACTTGTGGCGCTCGGTGCTGGATCACGAGACATGTATGACGTCCGGGTCAGCGCGGTGGGCACCTATAACGTGTGGCTCTTTCAGGCCGACTTCGATGATGCTCTTTCCGTCGAGATACGGGTGAACGCAGAGTTCGACAGCCTCGCCGCCGTCGATTTCGCTGACCTGTATGCCAGACGACTCGGTGTACTCCCGAACGTGCTCCGTGCAGGGATGGTAGCCATCTCCGTTCATGATGGACGGGAAAATTTCCTTGGCCTGGCGACCGAGATGGTGGTGCACGCAGAGCAGGGGGAGACGTACCGTCTACAGGGCTTCCTGGAGGAGGTCATGGCGCATGAGGCCGTGCACATCTCGCTCGATGAGGCTCACGCGAACTCACCGGGGTGGATTGCGGCGCAGGAGAGTGACCCAACCTCGATTTCCGGCTTCGCCCGGGATTTTCCTCGCAACGAAGACCTTGCCGAGACGTTCGGGGCGTGGCTCGCCGTGCGATGGGCAGGAGATAGTGTCACCGCCTTTCTCCGCGCCCTGATTGTACAGGCCGTGCCTGCGCGGCTCGAGTACCTCGACGCGCAGAACTTCGTCATGTACCCCGTATCGGAATAGACGAGTTACAAGCGCCTTGGAGCTGCTGGTGCGGCCGGGGTACAGAGCACGAGGAAGTTGTAGAGCTTCTCGCCTCGTCCGACATACACGGCATCGCTGACCATCATCTCGGCATCGGTGTTCAGTGACATGGCCGAGTCGTAGTAGTTGAAGAGGCAGTCCGCACCATCGCGCCTGAAGCGCAGTGATGCCTCACTCGGCGCATCCCGTGGATCCGGCGTGCGAGCCCAGCCATTCTCGACGATGACCTCGTAAAAGCCTCGAGCAATGTCTGCAGATGGCAGGCTCGATGCACCAGCTGCCGTTACGCGGCAGCCAGGTACCATGCGACGCGTGCGCCAGTCGTCGATGGTGTCTGGTTCCGCGACCGCGACCAGGCCCATCACTTCTTGCACGAACCGTTCAGCTCCCACGCACAACTCCTCCTGTCCTGCCACCGGCGTGGATGCGAGCATCGTGGCAAGCGACACAGTCAGAACAAGGGGTAGGCGGCGCACAGGTATCTCGGTCGAGTGGTGCATGCGGACGCCGGGATCGGCGACCCGTCCAACATAGTACGCTCCATGCGCAGCCGTGGTCCGTGTTCGACGTGGTCCTTATCTTGCCCCTCCACGCTCCAACGACCCCGGACTACATGAAGATCTGGACTCGTCATCTCGCTCCCGCGGCGACCGTTGTCATCCTCTCCGCCTGTGTTGCTGAGGAGGCACCCTCCACCGACCCAGTGCCTGAGGCCGCCGATTCGAGTGTACCGACCGCTGCGCTCTCGACGGCGACTGACCGAGGCCTACGTAACGCACGGATGCCGCTCGAAGGGCTCATTACGGCTGGACAGCCGTCGCAGGAGCAGGTCGCTGCCCTTCGGTCCGCCGGCGTCACGCATTTCGTGTCGTTGCGGCCGACCACCGAAGACGGAGCAGGCTGGGAAGAGGCCCTCGCCTCGAGTGAGGGGTTCGACTTCAATCGTCTTCCGATTTCGGGGGCGGGGTCGCTGACCCGAGAGAACGTCCAGGCTTTTGCCGAGATCATGGAGGAAGTCGGGGATGAGCCCGCTGTCCTCTACTGCGCCAGCAGCAATCGGGTCGGGGCAATGCTCGCACTCAAGGCGCACTGGATCGACGGCGCATCCCCCGAAACCGCGCTCGAGCTTGGGCGTTCGGCTGGGCTGAGCAGCCTTGAGGATCCTGTCCGTGAACTTCTTGGCCTCGAGCCCAGCCGTCCGTAGGAGATCGTTATGTGCATGCACCCCATCCGTTCGGTCCTCGTCCTCGCGTTCGTCGCCACGATTCTGTGGGCGCTACCCGCGCACGCACAGGAGTCATACGACGTCGTGATTCGTGGCGGTCGGGTCATGGATCCCGAGACTGGTCTGGACGGGATTAGGAATATCGGAATTCGTGGCCAGACCATCGTGGCCATCTCGGAGGACCCGCTCAACGGTGAGACGGTCGTCGATGCAGCCGGTCTGGTTGTGGCTCCCGGTTTCATCGATCTACATGCCCATGGCCAGTCGAACGACGCCAATCGTTACCAGGCCAGAGACGGTGTTACGACTGCGCTCGAGCTCGAGTCCGGCGTCCCGGATGCTCGACTCTTCCTCCAGGGACGGCAAGGCGACGCCATCCTCAACTTCGGCGCTACGATTGCCCATAGCTCGGCCCGAACGGCGGTGATGCCCGAGTACGCGCCCGACGTGGACGCGGCGATGGACGCCCTGGACTCGGAACCCACCGACGAGCAACTCGCCGCGCTCTCTCGCGCCATGTCTCAGGGCGATTACGAAGAGCTTCCCAAGAGCCTGTACCCGCAGCTGTTCGAGCGACTGAAGGCTGGTATGGATGCGGGTGCGCTCGGCATCGGCGTGCCCCATCAGTACTACCCGGGGGCGAACCGTGACGAGATCTACCGGGTCTTCGAGTTTGCCGGTGAGGAGCAGTTCACGATCTACACCCATGTGCGTTCGATGGGGATTGACGCGATCCAGGAAGTTGTGGCGAACGCGACCGCGACCCGAGCACCGTTGCACATCGTGCATTTGAATAGCTCGAGCCTCTGGGACATCGAGACCAATCTCGATCTCATCCGCGGAGCTCAGGAAGCCGGCGTCGATATCACAACGGAAGTCTATCCGTATACGGCGGGGTCTACCTCACTCGAGTCCGCGATCTTCGACGACGGCTGGCAGGAGAAGCTGCAGATCAGCTACGGCGACCTGCAGTGGCAGGATACCGGTGAGCGACTCACGGAAGAGACGTTTCGTTCGTATCGAGATGAGGGCGGCGTGGTCATCATCCACATGATGAAGCCCGAGTGGATCGAGATGGGGATCCAGGCACCTCACACCATGGTGGCTTCGGACGGCATGCCCTACGCCCCGGGCGCACATCCGCGTAGTGCCGGGACCTTTTCCCGATTCCTCGGCCGATATGTCCGGGACGACGGTGCGCTCTCCCTCATGGACGGGCTTCGAAAGGTGACACTCATGCCCGCTCAGCGTCTCGAGACGACGTCCCCTCAGATGAAGCGGAAGGGGCGGATTCAGATCGGTAGCGATGCGGACGTCACGATCTTCGACCCAACTCGGATCATCGACACGGCGACGTTCGAGGACGATCTCTCTTTCTCGATTGGTGTGGAGTTCGTCCTGGTGAATGGAACGTTCGTCGTGCGGGACGGCGAGAACGTCGACGGGGCGCGTCCGGGAGTGCCGATCGTGGGACGCAGGATCGTCTTTTAAGAGCTGCGTTGGGGCGGTGCGTCGAGCTCTATCGGACGCGGAGCGCGTCGACGGGGGCGAGGATGACCTGTCGGCGCTCAGCCGTGATGGCCTCGAGACCTCGTCCTCCGTTCGTCTGTCTCAACGTCTGCCAGTACTCCTGGTACGCGCCGAGAGACTCGAACCCGAGGATGCGCAGGTAGTCCCATCCGTCCGAGAGGAGGAACCGTCCTGTCGATGCGATGATGTCCGCGTCCCGTTCGAATGGCACGACCTCGTCCACCAGCACGCGCTGGAATCGGTCGGCGGGATCAGGTGTGGTCCGGTACCAGACGAGCGCGACCAGAGGCTGGTCCGTCGGGTCACCGTGGCCCAGAGCGGGTAGCATTTCAATGAACTGATCGTGGTGGCTCCGACTGAGCGCGCCGATCGAACCATACAGCGTACCGATGCTCGTTCCCGCTTGGGAGGCCACGCGCTGCAGAGCGGCGTTCGACTCGTCCATCCCGGACATCCCGTCGAACGAGCTGATGACGATCAGGTCGAGTGGGACCGGGCTTTCTACCTCGCGCAGGGCACGGAAGGACCGCATCGCCTCGTCCTGCCGATACAGCGGTATCACCTCTTCCTGGTAGATCGTGAGCGCCTCACCGGAGCGACCTGGCAGGAAGCTGAACGTCACGAGCTGTCGTACCTCACCGCCGAACGGAATCTGGGCGGATGCCTCGTTGGGCCCCCGTACCGCAGTCACCAGCGCAACGAGAGTGACCAGGGCGATGCGGGGGTGCGTTGCGACGCGCATGCGGGAGAACCGATCGGCGGTCCTTCCGATCATTCTCGCGTGCCGGCCGGCTCCAGACGCAGGATCCGGGTGGGGGGGCCATCTTGCGAACGTGCGCCACCGTCAATCGCCAGATAGATGGATCCGTCAGGGCTCTGCTGGACTTCGCGGATCCGCCCCATGTCCTGAAGAATGACCTCCTCCCGCACGACCTCCTGGCCGTCGAGCCGGAGACGCACCAGGCGCTCTCCGCTCATCCCTCCTACGAACATGTCTCCCTTCCACTCGGGGAAGGCGTCGCCTGTATAGAAGAACATTCCGCTGACCCCGATCGAGGGCACCCAGACATGAGCGGGATCGTCCATTCCGTCCTGGTGGGTCCCGTGGTGGATCGCGAGGCCCGTTCGGTAGTTGACGCCATAGCCGACTACGGGCCAACCGTAGTTGGACCCGCTTCGGAGGAGGTTTACCTCGTCGCCACCCTGTGGTCCGTGTTCGTTCGACCACACGTCGCCGGTCTCGGGGTGCACGGCGAGGCCCTGCGCGTTCCGGTGACCCCATGTCCAGATCTCGGGCAGTGCGTCGACGCGGTCTACCAGCGGATTGTCGTCAGGAATACGCCCGTCGTCGTGAAGCCGAATCGTTGTTCCGTTGTGATTTGTGAGGTCTTGCGCCGGGTGGGCCCAGAGGTCGCCGGCCGAGGGCCACTGACGGTCCCCGAGCGTCACGTACATGTAGCCTCGACCGTCGAGAGCAATGCGACCGCCCCACATCGAACTCCGTTCACTTCCGTTGCCGTCCGCTTGAGCGTGGAAGAGCTCTTCAACGTCGTGCCGCCGGTCGTTCTCGAACCGACCACGGACCACGGCGAGGCTACCCAACGAGTCCAGGCCGGGCTTCACGTAACTCACATACAGGAGGCGATTCTGTTCGAAGTCCGGGTGGAGCCGGGCATCGCGCAGCCCCGCCTGCTCCAGGCCGTTCATCGTCATGGCGCCTCGACCCAGCGCGAGAATGTCGGGCAGGCCATCGACCGAGTCGGGCAGGAGTACGTCATCCCTGATGATGCGCAGACGACCGGGGCGCTCCGTGACGAGCAGATCGCCCTCGGGCGTGAATTCCATCGAGGAGGGATTGATCAGCCCGTCTGCGACTTCGACGACTCGGAAGTCGTGCAACGCTGACGGGAGGTACGGCTCCGTGTGGACCGGTTGTTGCGCAGCGAGCGACGGGGTGAAGGTCGCGATCGCGAGTGAGGCGTAGATGACTCGAGTTGTCATGTCGTCTTCTGAGGAGGAGCGTCCGATCTGGCGTAGAGGTTCATTCTACAGGTCCGTGCGGTTGACCGGCAGGCCCACTGACTTGCCGCACGCCCGTGCGCATTGTAGCCGTGAGTCTATCAGACACCTCTGCACCGGACTCAGTATGTCGCGCTTCGAATCCCTGACTCGTACGCTTGCCTCCTCCCTTGGGGCGCTGACGGCGCTCTCGATGCTGGCCGCCTGCGGCGGTCCGAGCATGCCCGATGCGGTGGCGTATGAGGGTGTACGACTCATTACAGGCGACGGCGCGGTGATCGAGGAAGCGACCCTGATCGTGCAAAACGGGATGTTTGTTGCGGTCGGGCCCTCATCGGCGGTAGACGCGGCCAGCGCCGGTATTCAGGTCGACCTGAGTGGCAAGACCGTCATGCCGACGCTGAACAACGCGCATTTCCACCTGCCGTCCGAGCGCGCGGCGCGGACCGCCGAGCTGCAGTCAGCGGCGTACTATGGAACGGGGTCCACGTTCAGCTTCGGGCTCGATGAGGGTACGATCGGTCTCGAGATGCGGTCCGAGTCGATCCCGGACGCAGCACGGTCTTTGTCCGCCGGCCGGGGCATCCCCTCACCAGAGCCCGGACGTTCGGAAGTTCCGTATTGGGTGACTACGGAGACAGAGGCTCGGACCGCGGTTCAGGAACTCGCGTCTCAGAGCGTCGACATCGTGAAGATCTGGGTCGACGACCGAGGCGGTCAGTACGAGCGGCTGTCACCGGAGCTCTACGGGGCCGTGATCGATGAGGCTCACGCAAACGAGATCTCCGTCACGGCGCACGTCTTCCGACTCGAGGACGCGAAGGGCCTGCTCGCGGCGGGCATCGACGTCTTCGCCCACGGCATCCGCGACATGGACGTCGACGATGAGGTCATCGAGATGTGGAAGGCGCGCCCCGAGGTCGTACTCATCCCCAACCTGCCTGGGCCGGGTGTGCCGGCAGGGGACATGTCTTGGCTGTCGGGCACGATGGACGCCGAGCGCATTGCCCAGATGGAATCGAACCAGGATGAGAACGCCCGGGCGCAGGAAGCGTTCGGGATTCAGGCTCGCAATCTCGTGCGACTCCACGCGGAGGGCGTCCGGGTCGCGTTCGGGACTGACGGGGGCAACTCGTGGTCCGCGCACCAGGAGCTCGCGGACATGGTGCGCGCCGGACTCAGTCCTGCTGACGTTCTGATCGCCGGCACTAGTACTGCTGCGA
>JAKMDG010000512.1 GCA_022428035.1 Longimicrobiales bacterium | reverse complement strand
TGCCCCCACACCGTCCGCTGCTGCCGAGACTGTCGTGCCAGACGGAGTGGCGCTACTAGCCCAACTGCGGCGCACACCCGAGCGGCTGGGGCGCGGACTCAGACGGTCGGCTCAGCGCCGGAGAATTGCCGTCTCCGACAGGCTAGCTCGCCTGGCGCGGGCCATCGAACGGCGGCTCGGACCGGCGCGGCAAGCGCTCGACATGGGCTCGCTGGGTCTGGAACGGGGCATCAGGCGCCGACTCGAACGTCAGCGGGCGAGTCTTTCTGGATACGCGGGACGTCTCGAGGCACTTTCGCCGCTAGCGACACTGTCCCGCGGATACTCTGTGGCGCGCACGCCCAAGGGTCAGGTGCTGCGCCACGCAGAGGACTTTGAGGCAGGGGCGCGTTTTCACTTGAGACTCACCAACGGGACGATCACGGCAGACGTGGTGGGCCCGCTCGAATCGGAAGGAAGCGACGGATGACGGAGCGGGGGAAGGAAGAGCTCGACGAAGACCTCAGCCTCGAGGGGCGCCTGGGGCGCCTGGAATCGATCCTCGCGCGCATGGAGTCCGAGGAGGTCGAGCTGGACGAGGCACTCCAGCTTTTCGAAGAAGGGGTCGGTCACGTGCGAGAGGCCGAGCGCGTGCTCGCCGAGACGGAACTTCGTGTAGAGGAACTGCTGGCGAACGGCGAGATGCGCGAGCTGGAGACCGACGACTCGTGAGCGACGAGGTCGCTCGCGACGTCAGCGCGTACCTGGCTGGTGAGCTCCCTGCCGTCGAGTCGGCCCTCGAGCGTGCCGTAAGCCGAATCGAGGCCCGCTCTGACGTACCGGCCGATCAGGCCGCAGCGATACGGCATGGCACGACTACGGGTGGCAAGCGACTGCGTCCGATTCTGTGTGTGACCGCCTACACGGCCTGCGGAGGCGAGCGAGCGGACGCGGCGTATGATCTGGCATGTTCCCTCGAACTGATCCACGCCTACTCATTGATGCACGATGATCTCCCGTGTATGGACGACGCCAAGCTTCGTCGCGGGAGAGCTACGACCCATAGGGAGCACGGTGAAGGGGTAACCACCCGTGCAGCCGCGATCCTGATCCCGCTCGCGGCGCTTCAGGCCTTGCACGCTGCGCGCGGATTACGGTGCGCGGAGCCCGAGGCTCGCAGGGTAGCCATGCTCCTCATGCAGGCAGCTGGTGCAGGGGGCATGGTTGGAGGCCAGTGGGTTGACCTGCTCGGTGAGGGTAAAGCTCTCGGCGCCGAGGAACTCAACGGGCTTCATCGGATGAAGACCGGCGCGCTCCTGGCGGCATCGCTGGAGATTGGTGCGGTGACCGCCGGAGCCTCGGATGACGTCCGGACCGGCTTGCTGAACTACGGCCGAGCGATCGGCCTGGCATTCCAGATCGCCGATGACATTCTCGATGCCACCGCGTCGGCTGACGTTCTGGGTAAGAACCCGAGCGATGCCGAGCTCGAGAAGTCAACGTACGTGGCGCTGTATGGGCTCGAAGAGGCCCGCCGCCGAGCCGACGCAGAGATCGCGCGTGCGATCGAGTCGCTTCGTGATCCGGGTGTGGAATCTCCCGAGCTCGAGGCGCTCGCACGTTTTGTGGTAGAGCGGGGTAGTTAACGAGGGCCGGGCTGTCCGGCACGGTCCATGCCGGTATCTTTCATCGGCGCAACAGAATCGACATAAGGAGTGATCCGGGTGTCTCTACTGGATCAGATCAAATATCCCGCCGACCTGCGGACGCTCGACAAAGAGCAACTTCGTGAGGTCGTCGAGGCCGTGCGCGAGCGTCATATCGACGTCGTGGCTGAGAAGGGTGGACATTTCGGTGCCAGCCTCGGCGTCGCGGAGCTTACCGTGGCGCTGCACTACGTCTTCGACACTCCCCGCGACCAGCTCGTCTGGGATACGGGACATCAGGCGTACATTCACAAGATCCTGACGGGCCGGAACGCTGATCTGCCGACGATTCGCACGCGGCACGGGCTTGCGCCGTTCTGCCGCCGGGACGAGTCCGAATATGATGCGTTCGGGGCCGGACATGCCTCCACATCGATCTCCGCTGCGTGGGGCATGGCCGTGGGCCGGGATCTGACCGACGAGGATTTTGACGTCGTAGCCATCATCGGTGATGGCGCGATGGGGTGTGGTCTGGCGTATGAGGCGCTGAACAACGCGGGCCACACGGGCCGTGACTTCGTCGTGGTGCTGAATGACAACGACATGTCTATCGCGCCCGCCGTCGGTGCGATGAACAAGTACCTGACCGGCATGATCACGAACCCGGCGTACAACAAGGTGCGCGAGGTGGTTAAGGAAGTGCTTCACCGAACGCCGGGTGCGGTCGGCGACGTCATGGAGGAGGTCGCCGGGCGGATGGAGGAGTCGTTCAAGCACCTCATCACTCCGGGCCTGATCTTCGAGGAGCTTGGCTTCAAGTACGTCGGCCCCGTAGATGGTCACGATGTCGACAAGCTTGTCGACACGTTCCAACGGGTTAAGAAGATGAAGGGCACGGTGCTGGTTCACGCCCTGACTCAGAAAGGGAAGGGCTTCAGCCGGGCCGAGGATGACCCATGGTGGGGTCACGCACCCGGCACGTTCGACAAGATGACCGGTGTGGTGTCGAAAAAGTCGCCGGGACTTCCGCGTTACCAAAAGGTGTTCGGAAAGGGCCTCATCGAGTTGGCCGATGCAGATCCAAAGGTGGTCACGATCACGGCAGCGATGCCGGACGGTACATCGACCGACATGTTCGCCAAGGCCCATCCCGACCGGTACTTCGATGTAGGGATCGCCGAGGGCCATGGCGTAACGTTCGCCGCCGGGCTGGCAACGCAGGGCGTGAAGCCGATCGTTGCCATCTACTCGACATTTCTGCAGCGCGCCTACGACAACATCGTTCACGACGTAGCGCTCCAGGGTCTTCCCGTGGTGTTCGGTATGGACCGGGCCGGGATCGCCGGTGAGGACGGGCCGACGCACCACGGGGTGCTTGATATTCCGTATATGCTTTCGATTCCCGGTATGACGGTTACGGCACCGAAAGATGGGGCTGAGATGCTCGCACTGCTTCGTCTCGCGACCCAGCAGGAAGACGGCCCCTGGAGCGTGCGCTGGCCTCGGGCTGCGGTACCGGAGGAAGTTCCGCCCCTGGGCGAGATTCCGGGCATCGAGCCACACACCTGGGAGGTGCTTCGCAACGGTGGTGACGCGGTACTGCTGGCGACCGGTACGATGGTGCTTGCGGCGCTGGAGGCGGCGGAGCTGCTCCGCGCGGCTGGCGTGGACGTGACGGTCGTCAATTGCCGGTTCCTCAAGCCCTATGACCGCCAGACGCTGGAGGAGATGGTGCGTTCGCACCCGCTCGTGGTCACTCTGGAGGAGGGGCAGATCGTCAACGGTTTCGGCGCCTTCATGGCGCGTGAGATTGCTGGACTCGGGCTTCCGATCCATCCACGCTTCTCGTCTCTCGGAATTCCCGACGACTATATCG
>JAKMDG010000464.1 GCA_022428035.1 Longimicrobiales bacterium | reverse complement strand
GACCCAGCCAGGCATGCAGGAGGACACGAGCTTGATGGCAGACCGTGTGGTATCGGTCGAAGACGCTGCGTCGGCTGTCAGGATGGCTGAACAGCAGTACGTGTCAGCTGTAACCGAGTACCGACAGCTCCTCGCCGATGACGGCGGGGTAGCGGTGGATCCAATCAACCGCTTCGCAGCCCTCGAGCACCTCGTACGGGTGAGCCAGGCCGCGGTCCGGCAGGCGCCCGGCGATCCCTTCCTGAATGGGTTTCTGGCCTCTGCCATGGCGGAGCGTGATGCCGCGCTTCGGATGGTCTCCTCCGGCCAGGACAACTGGTTCTGAGGTCGATCATGAAGAAGCCTGCAATCGGGATCGGCGCAGCGTTCGCCCTCGGACTACTCCTCCAGGGCCTGCCGGCCGACGCAAATGCGCAGTCCCCACCCGCTGTTCGAGCTGAACGATTGGTAGCAGGCGAGCGGGGCTGGATTGGCATTTCGTTCAACGTTCTGACCGATCCACGTGGTCGTATTCAGGAGATCATGATTGCGGACGTCAGCCCTGGCAGCCCCGCTCAGCGCGCCGGCATCCGTCCCGGGGACCAGATTCTCGCCATCAACGAGTTGGACGAGCCACATGAGCTGGCCGAACTCTCGGCCCGACTGCATCTCCTTCCGGGTGACAATGTCGTGATAGCATTCATGCGAGACGGCCAACGCAGTGAGAGCCGTATGGAGGCAGCTGGCCGACCGGATGCGCTCCTGGCTCGGAACACGCTGCGGCTCTCGAGCGAAGCGGATTCCATGGTCGAGACGTGGGTCCGGGCCATGGACTCTCTGCGGATCCAACTGGTGTCCGAACGAGGTAGGGATGTTCGGATCAGACGCGTCCTGTCGGGTGAGGGTCGTGAGGTTACGGTGATCGCCGACGGCTCGGGCGAAGCGATGGTGAGAACGCGTGCCGTACGAGCTCCATTCGAGTTTTTCGTGTTCCGGGGCGAGTCTCACGACTCGTTACGGCTCGAGATGTCGGAAGTGAACCGAGTGGCGGACGAGCTGGAGGCGTTGCTCACCCAGAGAGAGCGTCAACTCAGGCGGCGTTCCGGTTCATCTACGCGTCTGGACTTGTCGCAGGACTACGAGTTCAAGCAGCTCAGCGATGCGCTACAACAGGTCGCCGACCGCTCGTCAGAGCTCGAAGATGCGATGGCACAGGCAGCCCGCCAGACGGCAGGCTTAGACTATGTTCGCGAAACCCAGGCCCGCCAGGCTCCCACCGCTACTCGGGAGGTGAGCGGAGCAGACGAGTTCAGACCCCTGACACCCTATCTGCTCGGCCGCAATCGGGTGGCAGGCGCGGAGGTCATCGATCTGAAAACGGAGCTTGCTCAGTACTTCGGTGTTGGGCGTGGCATACTTGTCGTGGACGTCGCCTCGGGGACACCGGCATCGATGGCGGGGATCGTCCCGGGCGACGTGATCACCCGGATTGATCAAGTCTCTGTTCAGTCGGTCGAAGATCTGCGCTTCGGCGTGTCGATGGCCGGTGACACCTTGCCGATCTCGCTGGTCCGAGAGGGCGGCACCATTCAGCTTCTGCTCAGACGGTAGCCAGCCCGCTACTCGTACCGCAGGGCGTCGATCGGATCGAGGAGCGCGGCCCGACGAGCAGGCCAGAGACCGAAAAACAGTCCTACCGCGGCAGAGAACCCGATCGCCGCGGCGACGGCCTGCGGCGCCACCGCCGTATCCCACGACGCGAAACGGGTCATGAGCGCAGCGGCTCCGTACCCAGCCGCGACCCCGATGAGGCCACCCAGCACGCAAAGGAAGAGTGCCTCGACAAGGAACTGCGTCATGATCGCTCGGCGTGTGGCACCCAGCGCCTTTCGCACACCGATCTCACGCGTCCGCTCCGTCACGGATACGAGCATGATGTTCATAATGCCGATTCCCCCGACAAGCAGGGATATCGCAGCAATCCCGGCGAGCAGAAGAGCGAACGTCTGGTTCGTCTCGTTGAACGTCTCCAGCAGGTCGGCAGAGTTACGAATATTGAAGTCCGCGTCTTCGCCGGCCTTGGTCCGATGCTCACGCCGCACAATGCGGTCGATCTCCGCGAACGCCATGTCGAGTTCTTCCGGCGTAGCTGTGGCGGCATAGATCGAGTTGAGTCGGTCACGACCACCCATGACACGATATTGGGCGGTGGACTGGGGAATGAAGATCTGGTCGTCAGGGCGCACCCAGGCCGCGTCCCCCTTCTCTTCCATGATCCCGATCACTTCGAACATGATTCCACGGATCTGGATCGTCTCGCCGACCAGTAGTTCCGGAGGAGTCTCACCGAGGGTCTCGGTCATGTTGTACCCCAGAACCGCCACCCGACGCCGACCCTGCACTTCACCCTGATCGAAGAAGCGGCCGAGCTGCAGGCTGTGGTCATACATGTCGAAGTACTCGGGCCACACGCCCATGATCTGCGTGTTCGAATTCCAACGCTTGTACGCCACCTGCATGCGTGACTGCTGCTCTGGCGAAACCTGTAACAACCCATTGGACTGCTCACGCAGGGCAACTGCATCCTTGACCGAGAGTTCGGCGTCGCCACGCGAAACTCCACCCCACATTTGCTGGCCAGGTCGGATGGTGAGGATCGAGGTCCCCATGCGGTTGATCTGCTGCTCCACCCGTTGTTGAGCGCCCTCGCCGAGCGCGACCATCGTAATGACCGCGGCGATGCCGATCACGATCCCGAGCGTGGTCAGAACCGATCGCAGCACGTTCGCGCGCACGGCCGCCATGGCAACCATGATGATCTCGAAGACAAGCATTCCTGGCCTCCTACCGGCCGCGAGGACGGCCACTGCCGCCGAAGGGGGAACCTCCACCCATACGCGAGCGCATCTGGGCCAGGAAGGCATCCTGCTGTGCCTGCAACTGGGCTGCGCCGACGATGACGAGGGTCTCACCCTCCTCGAGCCCACTCACAATCTGCGTGTTGTCCCAGTCCCCGAGTCCGATCTGCACAAGCCGCGGCTGTGGGATACTGTCTGCACCCAGCACGAAGACTACGGCCGGTCGCGATTCCCGCACGGGAGCCGTTCCGTCTTCGGTGGCACCGGGTCGTCCGAACCCACCCTGAGCGCCTCCAAACTGACCACGCATCGACTGCATCACTGTCCGCATGGAGTCCTGACTGATCTCGCCAGCCTCGACCTGAGCACGCAGCCGGGCAATCTGAGCCCGTGGATCGGCAGCCCCACCGGACTCTGACCCCCCGGCCGCCCCGGGGCTGTCTGCGTCCGTCTGCGGAGCGGCGCTTTGCTGACCGCCGGTCGCTCCACCAGGGCGGCCCTCACGGGGTGCCCCCCCCGAGAAGCCGGCACGGCCACCACGACCGGACCTCATGAACTGGGACAGATCGAGCGCTTCGATGTCGAGGCCGAGCGCCATCGCAGCCGGCCCCACGTCGGACGTCTGCACGATCGCGTTGTTCTGCACCAGAACGACGTCCCGAGCCTCATCGATCTGTACCTCCACCTCGGCATTCATACCGGGCTTGAGCAGGCCCGCACGATTGTCGATCGAGACGATCACGGGGAACATCGTAACGTTCTGCTCGACGGTCGCCTGCGGCTCGATCTTGTCGACCACACCGGTGAAGGTCCGATCGGCATACGCCTCAACACGAACCGTCGCGGTGAGGCCCGCCTCGAGCTCACCCATGTCCGTTTCGTCCACAAGCGTCCGAACCTGCATGTCGTCGAGATTCGCCATGACGAAGAGCGCCGTTCCACCGGAGACGTTGGACGACGCGGACTGAATGACCGAGCCCTCCTCGACGTTCTTCTGAATGATCGTTCCGTTGAGTGGAGCGCGGATGCTGACGTCTGCCATCTGAAGTTCGGCCAGCTCGAAGTTCGTCTGGGCCCGCACCAGCCCAGCCTCGGCATTCGCGAAGGAGAGCGTGGCCGACTCGAATTCGGACTGAGTGATCACATCCGCCTCGAGCAACGCCTGCTGTCGCTCCAGCTGGGCCTGAGCGATGTCAAGCTGAGCCTGAGCCACGGCGAGATCAGCCTCTGTCTGGTTGTATCGATTCTGGACGTCCCTTGGGTCGATCTCTGCGAGGAGGGTACCCCGCATCACGACCTCACCAATGTCCGTCAGCAGGCGGAGAATCTCACCGGAGGCCTTCGACTTGACCTCGACCTCGCGCACGGGCTCGACCGTCCCGGTGGCCTCGGCCCGAATCAGGAGATCACCAATCGATGCCACCGTGGTCAGCAAGTCTGGACCGGTATCCTCGGCGGCCTCACCAGTGCCGCATCCGACGATGGCCAGCACCCCCAGCGTAAGCACGGAGCGATACCTGGCGAACTTCATCATACCGTTGACTCCACGGGGTTCAGGAAATCCTTCTCGATCAACCCGTCTTTGAGATGGACCTGCCGCTTCGCGTGCTCGGCGATATCGTGTTCGTGTGTCACCAGGACAATCGTCTGACCCTGTTTGTTCAGCTCTTCGAACTGTCGCATGATGTCCTCACTCGTCACGGAGTCGAGGTTCCCCGTCGGTTCGTCCGCGAGCAGGAGCGCAGGTTCATTCACCAGCGCTCGTGCAACCGCGACGCGCTGGCGCTGTCCACCGGACATCTCGGGAGGCTTGTGATCCATCCGGTCACCCAGACCGACCAGCTCCAGCTTCTCTGCCGCGCGACGTCGGCGCTCCTTGCCGGGCACTCCCCCGTAAATCAACGGAAGCTCGACGTTGTGCAGCGCGGTGGCGCGTGGAAGCAGATTGAACGTCTGGAAGACGAATCCGATTTCCTTGTTTCGTACTCGGGCGAGGTCGTCCTCGGATAGCTCGCTCACGAGCGTTCCGTTGAGCCAGTACTGTCCTTCCGTGGGGGTATCGAGGCAGCCCACCATGTTCATGAACGTCGACTTGCCGGAACCTGAGGGACCCATGATGGCGACGAACTCACCCTGCTGGATCAGCAGATCGACTCCGTCACACGCCCGCACGGTCTCGGCACCCAGATGGTAATGCTTCTTCAGGTCTTCGGTGCGGATGATCTCGCTCACATCTCCCTCCCCAGAATCGCTTCGAGCTCCGCCCGAGCGAGTATATAGTCGTACCGCGTGGTGACGACGTCCGCGGCAGCCTGCGTGACGGCATTCTGACTGACGAGGATGTCCAGAATCGTCGCAGCGCCCACTTCATACCGGGCACGGACGACGCGAAGATCCTCCGCTGCTACGAAGGACGCATCCTCGGAAATCAAGATGGCCTGCTGAGCCGTCAGCAGGTTTTGCAGTGCAGCGTCCGCTTCCTCGCGGGCACCCAGCCGCGCGTCATCCTCCTGAAGACGCAGCACTCTCTGTACGTACTGGGCTCGGTCGACGCTGGTTTCGCGCTGAAACCCATTGAAGATCGGATAGCTCATACTCAGCGACATATTCCAGGACGTGTTACCTCCGGAAAACGACGCCGTCTGATTCTGCCAGTTGTAGCCGGAGGAGAGTCTCAGGCTGGGGATGTACTGAGAGCGGGCGGCTGAGACCCCCAGTCCGGCCGACACCGTGCTCTCGACTGCGGCGATCACGGACGGGGATGCAGATTCGGCCAGCTCCAAGATTTCCTGCTCCGTATACGGCAGCGGACTCGGCTCGAGATCGGCAGGGCGATCGGGGGTCACCGGTTGTCCAATGCCGATCTGACGACCCAGCGAGAAGCGGGCGGCCCGTAGAGCGTTCTCACCCTGTAACACGGCCTGGTTGGCGTTGACCACGTCCAGTCGCGCGCGGAGCGAGTCGGACACCGTCGCCTCTCCGAGGAGCGTACGATTGCGCACGATCTCCATGTTCTGCTCAGCCTGAAGTACCCGCTGTCGCGACACCTCGAGCAGATCCTCCTGCCTCAGAGCGGAGAAGAACACGGTCTTCGTTTGCAGTGCTACCTGGTAGCGGGAGTTCGCGTAGCGTGCTTCGGAAGCCCGGACGTCCGCCTTCGCAGCGTCATACTCCCGGAAGCGACGCAGGCCCTCGAATACCGTCCAGCTTCCACTCAGTCCTGCCCCGTACGAGTCCGAACTGCCCGACTCAAGAATACCCGTTACGTCATTGAACGTCTGAGCACTCCGCAGAGCTCCAGAACCGCCGGCATTCAATGTCGGCAGAAAGCTGGCCCAGCTCGTTTTTCGACTCAGGTATGCGTTGTCGACCTGCTGCTGCTGGGATGCGATCTGGGGACTCCGAATGACCGACCGCTCGATCGCCTCGTCCAGCGTGACACTGCGCTGCGCAGCCACGCCGCCCGGCGCGAGCACGCCCAGGACCACAA
>JAKMDG010000449.1 GCA_022428035.1 Longimicrobiales bacterium | reverse complement strand
GTACAGGCGAGCCATACGCGTGACTTCGCCGATCACATCAGAGGGACCCGTAACGATGCCGGCGATGATATCCGAGTGCCCACCGAGGTACTTGGTGGCACTCTGCACCACGACGTCGATTCCCCAGGCGGCAGCACGGAAGTTCACGGGCGAGCCAAACGTCGCGTCGCACACTACCCGGATTCCGCGCTCGCGGGCCAACGCGACGATCGGCCGAGGGTCCAGAATCCGGAGCGTGGGGTTCACGGGGATCTCGAGGTAGATGACCCTCGTCTCAGGTCGCAATGCCTCTTCCCAGTCGCCCTCATCGGCATCGACGAACGTCGTCTCCACGCCACGCCGCGGAAGCTCCTGGGCTAGAAGGACCTGCGTCGCCCCGTAGAGGCCAGAGGCCGCGACCACATGATCACCTGCTTCGGTCAGGGCCAGCATCGTCATGGCTGCGGCCGCCATGCCACTCGCCAACGCGACTCCGGCCTCGGTCCCCTCCAGGGCCGCAGCCTTCACTCCGACGTGGAGCTGGTTCGGGTTGTTCCCGTAGCGAGAGTACAGGAGTTCCCCATCCGAAGGGGTCGCCCAGTGGAAGGTCGCGCTCTGCGTGATCGGCGGGACGACCGGGGCTCCCGGCGTCCGATCCTCGAAGCCACCGTGTACCCCGATCGTCGCGGGGTGCAGCTCTTTCTCGTGCTTTGTCATAGTCCCTCGGTGGTTCAGGTCTGCCAGTCTACATCAGGTGGGCTACCAATCGGCTCAACGCGTGGATACGGCCTGACTGGGGGCTGCGAAATGCAAGCCCTCGGGCCAGGAGCGATTCCAGTGCCCGTGCATCCTGCACCTGCACCGCGATCCGTTCGATCGCATCCGTATCGAGCGAGCCTTCGGTCTCGAGATGATCCCAGACGCGCTGCTCGTCCTCAGAAAACGACCCGACAAGTGTGAACCGTTCTGGCTCGACCTCAACCACCGCAGCCAGTTCCTGCCGTCGCAGCACCCCCTCCACCTGCGGCTGATGCGGTTCGCGTACACCGCGGAAGACGAAGAACGCGTCCCGAGCATCGTCCGCGAGATACTGTTGCAGGAGCTTGGCCACGACCTCGTCCGCGCAGGAGAAGTCGATGATCCCCACTTCCGAAAAGTCGATCAGTGAGATCGACAGCGTACCCGCGCCCTGGAGCTGCGTCTCGATCGCCATCCGAACGGCACGCCCCGTGGGTCGGGTCACCAGGCTCGAATACAGCGAGGTGACACTCCGCTGCAGAACCTCACCTACATCGATCGCGATCGGATCGGGGCCCTGCCGCATCATAGTTGAACCAACGCGGGCAGGATGATTCCAATCTGGGCCCCAGGGAGCTGAGCCATACCATCGACCATGGGCGGAGAATCGTCCCACTCGGGAACCTGCGAGATGCGTGCAGTTCCACTTCGAACGCTGATCAGACCGCTCCACTTCCGTACCTGCTTTCTGATTTGCTGGAGGCCCTGCCCACGGCCCGGGTCGGTAAACCGCGTGAGCCCGTGCAGGAACGCTGCCTCCAGTGCTGTCGAATCACTCCACCGGTCCCCGTAGCGAGCGGAGTGCTCGCCTCCCAGTGAGCCCTTGAAGCCGCGACCGCGGTCCATAACGGAAATCACGATCACGAAGCGCCCAAGGCGCTTCGCCCAGTTGTACGCCTGCGCCGCTACCCACCCCTGTCCCTCGGCGTGCTCGATGATGTTCTGACACACCTCTGAAAGCATGACGGAGAATGGAATCACACTCGCCGCGGGATAGCCCAGCTTCGAGGTGAGAATCGCACCGGCCCGTGCCTGTACCCGATCCACGATCTCGTGGACATCGTGGTTCGTATCGATCGCGGTGATCTCGAGCAATACATCCGAAGGACGGGAGGCACCGCGACGGGGCAGCGCATCGAATTCGAAGACCCGGTGGGCCTGATCGTGGAAGCCCATCCGGCTCAGGTACCCGAGCACGTCCTGGTTGTCCGGAAGCTCAATGTGCGGGAACGTGCCCGACGCCTCTCCGGCAATCGAGCCCGCGAGGAGGAGGGCGACCATCCCATTCGGATCCACCCATCTCAGGTGACGCGCGTCAAAGAGCACTCGCTCACCCTGCCGACGCACGACCTCATCAAGGAACGTGTCGATCGACGCGTGCTCGAGTGATCCGGGAACGGATATGACGTTCAGAGCTCTACCTCGGTGGCTGAATCCAGAAACATGCCCCCGCCCTCATCCAGGGACACGTCGGACAGTCGCTCGACGAGCCCCTCGACGCCGTGGTGATCGAGACTGGCGGAGGCGAGTCGGTTGGCGGCCTCGGCAGCCCGAACCTCGCCCTCTCCTGCGAGGAGTCGACCGCACATGACCGCTCCCCAGATATCGCCGCACCCTGTCGGATCACCGGACCGGGAAGCGGGGAGAGTAACCTCACGGACAAGGCTTCGCCCGTCGGCCCGAAATGCGACCCGCGCCCCGCGGGAACCGAGGGTGACCGCAGCCAGGGACGGCCCAACGTCGAGCACGTCCTCCAGATGTGCTGGCCCACCCGGCGAGCGTCTGAGCAGCTCGAACTCGTTTTCATTCATCTGCACAGCGTTGAAGCAGGACAACCTCGCACTCCAGTCCGCGAGTGGTTTCGGCGTCCTCGTGCCGTTCACATCCGTATCCAGGAAGAGCGAGTGCATATCGGCGTAGATCCAGGCACTGGACCGCGCCCGGAGGGCCAGCATCCCGTCCAGATCCAGTTCGTGGCCCGAGATGAAATTCAGCAGAACTCCGTGGCACCCGTGCAGTGCCGCTATCAGGTCGTCGGGCAACCAGCCAGACACCCCACCCAAGAGACGCTCGGTTCGATCTGCCTCGTCGTGGTAGCGTAGCTCGACCCGGTTGTTGGGTTCAGAGACCGCCATGAGTCGGCGCTCGCACCGAGGCATTCCCGCCAGCACCCTCGTGGCTTCAGCCGCCAGGTCCTCTCCGACACGACACACCACCCGCACACCCCAGTCCGCTGGCAACGTCGCAGCAGCTCCCGCAACGGCGTATCCGATACCACCCCACCTTTCAACGGGGTCACCATCGACCGGAATGATCCGATCGAACACCATCGTGCCGACGATTCCGAGCGTATGGGCGGGTCTCGTCACGCCACGCGATCAATCACGAAAACGCCGGCCGCGCCCACTACGCCCGCCGTGTCGGGAAGGGCGCCGGGCACAATGCGGCATGCCCCGACCGCACTCGGGAATGCACGTTGTTTCACGGACTCCAGGAGCGGAGTGAACAGATACGCCCCGGCGCGCGTAACGCCACCCACCAGGACGATCATCTGAGGGTTGAACAGGTTCACCACATTCGCCAACCCAATGCCGAGCAACTCGGCAGTCTCGCGCATGAGGTCCATCGCAAAGGTGTCGCCGTGCAGGACGGCGTCGTAGACCGTTTCGGCCGTAATCGCCTGCAGATCTCCATCAACCAGCTGGAGCAGGATCGAGGACTCTTCTCGCTCCAGGCCCTCCCGGGCGCGCGCCGCAATGTTCGGGCCGGATGTGTACGCCTCGAGACAGCCACGATTGCCGCAATTACACAGCCTGCCCTCGAAGTTGATCGTCGTGTGTCCGATCTCAAACGCGCTTCCACTCGCTCCGCGTAAGAGGCGGCCGCGCTCGATGTAGCCACCACCGATACCGGTTCCGAGTGTCACCCCGACGAGGGACCCCACACCCCTGCCCGCACCAAGCCACCACTCCCCGAACGTGGCGCAGTTCGCATCGTTGTCGAGCGACGCCGGCATCTCGAGCGCATCCGAGATCCGCCCTCTGATCGGGAATCCATCCCAGCCCAGGTTCGGCGTGGTGACGATCACGCCTTCTTCGAGGTCCAGCGGGCCAGGACAGCCGATGCCGACACCCGCGAAATCGGAGCGGTCTCCTCGCTCTGCACTCAGCGTTTCTTCCATGACCTCATGGGCCATCTTGACGATGCGCGCGACGGCCTCCTCCGGGCCTCGTTCCGCATGCGTCGCCTCCGACCGGATCGCGCTGGGATGACCGCCGGCTGCAGGCACGGCTGCCACGACGAGGTTGGTTCCCCCGATATCCACGCCGAGCACCCAGCGACCCTTCATGATCGCACGATCAGCCGTCGTCGAGGTTCAAGACAGCGAGGAACGCCTCCTGCGGGATGTCGACCGTCCCCACCTGCTTCATGCGGCGCTTTCCCTCCTTCTGCTTCTCGAGGAGCTTCCGCTTCCGTGAAATGTCACCGCCATAGCACTTCGCGGTGACGTTCTTCCGAAGAGCCTTCACGTTAGTCCGCGCGATGACGTCGTTACCGACCGCGGCCTGCAAAGCCACACCGAACTGCTGCCGAGGGATCAGCTCCTTGAGCTTTCGCACCAGATCACGGCCGTACTCATATGCTTTGTCTTCGTGGATGATGACGCTGAACGCGTCTACCGGATCGGTGTTCACGAGCACGTCCAGTCGTACCAGCTTGTCGGGACGATACTCCTTGAACTCGTAGTCCAAAGCAGCGTATCCGCGCGTGCCACTCTTGAGCCGGTCGTAGAAGTCCAGGACGATCTCGGACAGTGGCAGATCGAAGTCGAGTTCCACGCGCTGAGTGTCCAGGTAGCTCATCCCCTTGAACACGCCGCGGCGGTCGTGACAGAGCTTCTGCACATTACCGATGTACTCGCTGGGGCACAGGATGCGCGCAGAGACGATCGGCTCGGATATCGTCTCGATGCGACCGCGTTCAGGTAGAGCTGTCGGACTCTCCACGTGCAGATTCGAACCATCGGTGAGCGACACGTGGTACTCGACGTTAGGCACCGTAGTGATCAGATCGACACCGAATTCACGCTCGAGCCGTTCCTGAATGATCTCCATGTGGAGCAGCCCGAGGAAACCGCACCGGAAGCCGAATCCGAGGGCCACGGACGTCTCGGGTTCATACTGAAGCGACGCATCATTGAGGCTGAGTCGCTCCAGCGCATCTCTGAGGTCTTCGTAGTCGTCGGAGTCCGTCGGGTACAGCCCGGCGAACACCATCGGGCGGGCTTCCTGATAGCCCGCCAGCAGCTCTTCGGCAGGGTTGTCAGCATCGAGGATGGTGTCCCCGACCTTCGTGTCGCCGACCTCTTTGATGGCGGCCACGACGTACCCGACTTCACCCGGCCCCAGCTCCTTCTGGGGGATCCGACCGAGGCGCATGCACCCGACCTCGGTCACGTCATAACGGACGTCGGCGTTACCGAAGGTGATGCGCATACCGGGGCGCAGGCGGCCGTCCATGACGCGTACCGATGGGACAGCCCCCAGGTACTTGTCGTAATACGAGTCGAAGATCAGGGCGCGGGTCGGCGCACTGCGGTCTCCCTGGGGCGGAGGCACACGGGCTACGACCGCCTCGAGAATTTCCGGGATCCCGACACCTTCCTTAGCACTCGCAAGCAGAATCGAGTCAAGCTCGACACCCAGCAACTCGGCTACCTCTTCTCGACGCCGCTCCGGCTCGGCTCCAGGCAGATCGATCTTGTTGATGACCGGGATGATCTCCAGATCCGCCTCGAGCGCGAGGAAGAGATTGGAGAGCGTCTGAGCCTGAACACCCTGGGTAGCATCCACGAC
Source organism: Longimicrobiales bacterium (assembly GCA_022428035.1). Taxonomy (GTDB): domain Bacteria; phylum Gemmatimonadota; class Gemmatimonadetes; order Longimicrobiales; family Gaopeijiaceae; genus UBA2589. The sequence continues at coordinate 948 of JAKMDG010000449.1, read as the reverse complement.
CAGAATGGCTCCCTCGCACGCCGCGAGAGACCGGGAGACCTCGTACGTGAAGTCGACGTGCCCCGGCGTATCGATGAGGTTGAGTTCGTACTCGACGTCGTCGGATGCAGTGTACTCCATGCGCACTGCATGGAGCTTGATCGTGATCCCGCGCTCGCGTTCCAATTCGTTGTTGTCGAGGACCTGCTCTCGCATTTGCCGTTTGTCGAGCGTACGGGTGCCCTCGAGCAGTCGATCAGCGAGTGTAGACTTCCCGTGATCGATGTGAGCTACGATGCAGAAATTGCGAATGAGGTCGGTCTGCACGGACGATTGCCGAGGTTGATCAGGGTGCGCGGCGCGTGAAGTTAACCGGGGCCGCCGGGGTCATGTAGAGCCGGACAGCAGCCACGGACTGTGACGGGGCATCCGCCTCCAACGAAGCAGACAGTTCACCGGTGCCGAACCCGGTAGCTCCAGGCTTCAGGCGCTGATGATCCCAACGTCGAAACCTGGAAGGGGCGACGGTGATGAACCGGTGGAGTCACAGCCCGCGGCGGGGTACCCGGCATCCCGGAGCCCCGGTAGCTTCCGTGGCTCCCATGGCTGAGACGAAAACCCCTCCTCGCACGCGCTCACGCGCGGACCTGCTCGACCCTGCCTCGCTCGCACAGCTTGGCGGGATCGAGTTGATCGCGCGTGAAGTCGTCGAGGGCTTCCTCATGGGCCTTCATCGCTCACCCCACAGGGGCTTCTCGGCCGAATACGCCGAGCTCCGGGCGTATCAGGCGGGGGACGACCTGCGCTACATCGACTGGCGTATGTATGGCCGCTCCGACCGCTATTACGTCAAGCAGTTCGAGGAAGAGACAAGCCTGCGGGCCTATCTCCTGATCGACATCAGTGAGTCGATGGGCTGGAGCTCGAATCCAGGCGTACAGGTATCCAAGCTGTGGTATGCAAAGCACC
>JAKMDG010000438.1 GCA_022428035.1 Longimicrobiales bacterium | reverse complement strand
CGGCGTGCACGTCCCCCATCCACATCTGCCTGCCGTGGCCGGCGGTGTGACCCTGGAAATCGAAGGCGGTGTCTCCGATGACTTCGTCGACCGAATCGGCCACGGCACGGCGGCAGCAGCAGCGATTCATGAGAAGGCACCCGACGCGCAACTGTGGGTGATCAAGGTGTTCGAGCGCGAGCTGGCGACGTCGGTCCCGGTTCTCGTGCGCGCGATCGACTGGGCCACGGAACGGGGAATCCGTCTCGTGAACATGAGCCTCGGGACATCAAATCGACTCCGTGCTCCGGAGCTTGGGCCGGCCATCGAGCGGGCCTTCCGCGCAGGCACAGTGATCGTGTCCGCACATGAGCACCAGGGGACGCTGTGGTACCCGGGGGCGCTGCCGGGTGTGGTCGGGGTCGTCGCCGAGGCAGATCAACCAAGGGACGAGCTCGGTCTGGTCGAACTTCCACGGGGCACCGCGGTCATCGCCTCGCCCTATCCTCGACCCATCCCGGGCGTACCGGTCGAGCAGAACCTGCACGGCATCAGCTTCGCTGTGGCAAACGCGACGGGAGAGATCGCCCGGATGATGGAGAGCGCTCCCGAGATTCGAACGGCCGACGATGTTATCGCAGTCCTCCGCTCGCGGGTTTGACGAGGCCCACAAAGATCCACACCGTGGGCGCTCGACTACGGCACTCAGCGCTGCGCCCGGAGACAATCCCCATGAACCGACCCGAACAGTTCGACGTTCGTCGACGCGATTTTCTCCGGTGGCTAGCGGCCAGTCCGGTGCTCGCGTCGGCCGGAGGCCTTGCTGCATTCGAGCCGTTGATCGCGCAGGAAGCCCCGCGCCGCGTCTTCGACGACATCGTGCAGTCGGCTGAGGATGCGTTAGACATCTGGGATCTCCAGCGCGCAGCCGAGGCGACGGTCCCGCCCGCGCACTACGGCTATATCATGACCGGAGTCGATGGTGAGGAGACGTACGCGAACAACCGCGCGTCTCTCGAGCGCCTGCGCCTGCGGGCCCGGCGTCTTGTCGATGTATCCAACCTCGACACCAGCGTGAACCTCTTCGGCCGCACATGGCCGACGCCGATCATGATTGCTCCCTGTGGTAGTCAGCGAGCGTTTCATGCGGACGGGGAACTCGCCGTCGCTCGGGCTGCTGCCTCCCGGACGCATCTACAGACGCTTTCGACCGTCAGCTCAACCGCAGTCGAAGAGGTCAACGAAGCGCGAGGCGAGCCGGTGTGGTACCAGCTCTATCTCGCCCCGGTCGGACCCGGTTCGTGGGAGGGTGCGACCGCGCTCATGCAGCGGAGTCGCGACGCCGGATGCCCGACGATCGTCTACACCGTAGACCTTCAGGGCGGCAGCAACCGGGTCACACTCGACCGCTACCGCCGCATCGACGACCGCACGTGCACGAACTGTCATACGCCAGGCGGGCGCGCCGGAGGGCCGAAACCGAATCTGCGGGGCCTGCCCCGCGGCGAGCCCGATCCCGGCCTCGGTCGTTCGACCACATGGGAGACAATCCCGCGGCTGCGAGATGCAACGGACCAGCGCTTCATCATCAAGGGCATCATGACCGCCGAGGATGCCGAGCTGTGCGTCCGCTACGGCGTCGACGGTGTCTGGGTATCCAACCACGGTGGGCGGTCCGAGGGTTCCGGTCAGGCGACCATCGACGCACTGCCCGAGATCGCTGAGGCCGTCTCGGGCCGCATCCCGATCGTCGTCGACAGCGGCTTCCGACGAGGAAGTGACGTTGTGAAAGGGATCGCTCGAGGCGCGACGGCCATCGCCGTGGGGCGACCGTACCTCTGGGGTCTGGGTGCGTTCGGGCAGGAAGGCGTCGAGCGAGCGCTCGATATCCTGACCCGGGAGATGCAGATTACCATGCGGGCGATCGGAGCAGCTTCGCTGGCGGATCTCGGACCACACACCATCGCCGGAGACTGACGACCGTGGTACTACACGGCGCGGCCTGGCCAAGACTCGGGTTCCGTGCTGCGGTTCTGCTCGCGGGCATCTCGACCCCTGCAGCAGCCCAGGGCACGGCAGCCGATCAGCGACTCCTCGAATCCATCGCCCTCTACACCGGCGTCGCGGGTCGTATCGATGACGCCGAGGCGAGGCGATTACTTGAAGCCGTGGCGGCCGACCGCACCGACGTTCTCGCCATCATGTGGATCGCTCGGGTGCACTCGACCGGCCGGATGACCTTCGCGCCGGATCCCGGTAAGGCGCGGCAGATCGCGTCCGGTGTGATCGATCAGGTTCGCTACCTGGCCGCCTCCGGTGACGTCGAAGCCGCCTTCCTCATGGGCACCGCGTACGATGAGTCACTGGGTGTCGAGCAGGACTACCCAGAGGCCATGCGCTGGTACCGGCGGGCAGCGCACAGGGGGCACGTGCTCGCCGCCCACAACGTGGGCAACATGTTCAGAGACGGCCGTGGTGTGGACATCGATCATGCTACAGCGGCGATGTGGTGGCTG
>JAKMDG010000432.1 GCA_022428035.1 Longimicrobiales bacterium | reverse complement strand
ATCCCTACCCGGCCCATGCTCAAGCGTCTCAATCTGCTTCTGACCCTCGGCCTGAGCATTGTGTGTGTCCCCGATGCTTCCGCCATGGACACGCCGGCTCCCGCGGTCGCGTACCACGAGCTGGACTGGTCGTACATGTACCTCCGTGTCTTCGAGGACTCCCTCATCATCCGACTCGAGATGACCACTCGTGACATCGAGCGGGCGCTCTCGTTCGGGTGGGATCCAGACGCCGGCGTTTCGGAGAGTGAGGTCCGAGCGCGCCTCGGAGACATCCGAGCGTATACCGAGGAGCGCTTCTCGGCGGGTACCGCGGAAGGCTTGTTCGACCCGGTCTTCCGAGACGTCAGTCTGCTCGAACTGGGTTTCGGGACGTTTGTGAAACTCGAATATGTCCTGGACGACCTCGACGAGATTCCGGACCTGATGGATTTCACCTTCACGGCCATCTTCGATGTCGACGCGACGCACCGGAACGCGCTGATCGTTGAGCACAACTGGAAGACGGCGACGTTCAACAACGAGGCCGGGATCTCGGCGATCTTCACTCCAAGGTCGCCGAAGCAATCCCTCGATCTTTCGTCTGCGTCTACGCTCAGGGGATTCATCGGACTGATCTGGCTCGGCGTTTTGCACATCTGGATCGGGATCGACCATATCTTCTTTCTCATGGCCCTGATCCTCCCGTCCGTTCTCAGCCGCTCAAAGGGAGTCTGGGAGCCGGTCGACGACTTCCGCAGCGCGCTGATGAACATTGTGACGATCGTGACATTCTTCACGATCGCCCATAGCGTGACCCTGGCGATGGCCGGACTAGGCCTCGTCGATCTTCCCTCGGCGTTCGTCGAGTCGGTCATCGCGGCATCCATCGTAGCCGCGGCCGCCGCAAACCTCGTGCCTCGTCTGCAGGTGAAGGAGTGGCTGGTAGCCTTCGGATTTGGACTCTTTCACGGCTTCGGCTTCGCCAGCGTGATGGGCGACATAGGCGTCGGGAACGACCACCTCGTCGCCTCCGTCTTCGGCTTTAACGTGGGCGTCGAGCTGGGGCAGCTCGCGATCATTCTCGTAGTGTTCCCGGTGCTCTTCTTCCTGCGCGGTACCCGCATCTACAAGCCGATGATGTACGTCGGTTCCGTAGCCCTCATGGGGGTCGCCGCAATCTGGTTCGGTGAGAGGGCATTTGGCTGGGACATCTACATGACCGAGATCCTCCGAAACGCACTCTCGGTCCTTCCGGGCATCGGCTAGGCCCCGGAACTCAGAGCCGCGAAGCTACGTAGGTCGCGATTAGTCTTAGCGTCTGGAAGTGCTCCAGTGTGACGTCCTCCGCGGGGATCGAGAAACCGCCCTCGTCCTCCAGATACGCGACAAGACGCATCACGCTCAGCGAGTCGAGCATCTCCGTCAGCAGGAGATCCTCGTCAGGTCCGATCTCCCGCTTCGGTTCGTCCAGAATCTCCGTGGTAATGTGCCTATGGATCTGGTCGATTGTCATTTCGCTGCTGACTCCCTGTCTCGCATGAGCGCGTTTCTGTCGATCTTCCCGGTACTCGTCCGAGGTAGCTCCTCGAGTACGCGAATCGCCTGAGGGACGGCGTAACCCGGCAGACGCTCTCGTACGAACGACCGGATGTCTCGTGGTGTCGCCGCACGATCCGGATGCAGCGTGACCGCCGCCATAATCGCTCGGCTTCCCGCATCGTCCGGCATGGTGAACGAGGCCGCCTCGGCCACTGCTTCGTGTGCAGCTAACGCGGCCTCCACTTCATCCAGTTCCACTCGGTGCCCCCTCGTCTTGACCATCCGGTCCTTGCGACCAAGGAACCATAGCAGCCCGTCGTCATCCCGACGGACCATATCGCCAGTCCGGTAATACACATGAGCGAACGGGCCGTGCGAGTCGCGAAAGAAGAACGCTCGCTCGTTCAACCGTGGCCGGTTCCAGTAGCCCTTCATCAGGGTGGAACCGCGGATGCACAGCTCGCCAGCTTCACCGACGCCGCAGACGGCGTCGTCCTCACCCAGGATCAGTGTGTCGGAATTGACCGATGCAGTCCCGATCGGCATCGCCTCCTCGACCCCGCTGACCTCGCCGATATCGTAGCAGGTGCAGGAGGGGGCTTCCGCGGGGCCATAGACATTCGTCAGGCGTACTTCGGGTAACGCCTCCATGAGCGCTCGAAGATGCTTCGGCGGGAAGGGCTCTCCACCGTAGAGGATCCATCGAAGTGACGAGAGATCACATTGCGCTATCGCACCCCGATGGAGCATCTCGATGAGCGTGAACGGTACGGTGAAGACGACGCTGATCCTCTCGCTCTCGATGTAACCGGTCCAACTGGCCGGAAACTTCGTGACCGGCTCAGGCACCAGAACGACGGTGCCTCCCGATTGGGCCGTCGAAAAGAAGTCGAAGATGCTGAGGTCGAAGTGCAGCGGAGCGTGGCTCGCCACACGATCCTGCGGGGTCATCCCGACGTGCAGCGCCCCCCAGCGCGCGTAGCTGCAGCTGCCGTGATGAGTGTGCATCATTCCCTTGGGCTGCCCGGTGGAGCCCGAGGTGTACATGATGTAGCCGAGGTCCTGATCGATGATCCAGACGTCGGGTGGGTCCGCCCTGAAGCCGCGAACCTCCTCCCAGCTGAGCCCTTCAGTTCCCTCTGACGCGGTGGCGCCGAGCACAAAGGGCCGGGCGTCGTCGGGAAGCGACGTGAGCTTCTTCGTCATCGCGTCTGACGTCACGACCTGCCGGATACCACAGTCGTCCAGCATGAAGCGGAGCCGTTCGACAGGCGCAAACGGGTCGAGAGGGACGAATACACCACCCGCCTTGAGAATACCGTAGATCGCGACCCCGAGTTCGAGCCCCTTGTGCATGAGTATGCCCACACGGTCCTGGTGCTCCAGGCCGGACGCAAGCAGCGCTCGTGCCAGCTGATTGCTGGCCTGATCGAGTTCGGCGTAACTCATCTTCTGCCCCCGGAAGCTGAGGGCCGGGTGATCGGGGGTAGCTCGGGCGAAGTGTGACACCGGGGAGTGGATCAGGAAGTCGAGCATCGTCGGTCGGCCCTCTAGAGTCCCAGCAGGCGGGCGATGATGTTGCGCTGGATATCGACGGTGCCACCATAGATCGTCGCGCCGATCGCGTCGCGAAGGTTGCGCTCGACCCCCGTTGCCGTCTTGTACCCATCGCCTCCGTGGAGCGCGATCGCGTCCAGGCTCGATTGGACGAAGGCCTCACTCAGGAACGTCTTCGTCAACGCCGCCTCCATGAGGTTCGGCCGCTCGTTTTGCTGAAGCCACGCCGTCTTATAGAGAAGCAACCTCGCCATCTCCAGTCGCAGCCGCATATCAGCGATCCGGTGCGAGACCGCTTGGTACTTCCCGATCGAGACCCCTGCCCGTTTTCGGCGACGCGCAAGATCGACACACTCCTCGAGCACGCGCTGCATCGCACCCAACTGTGGAGCCAGGACGAGACTGCGCTCCCATCCCTGAGAGAAGCTGAAGATGCTCGCGCC
>JAKMDG010000416.1 GCA_022428035.1 Longimicrobiales bacterium | reverse complement strand
CAAGCCTGCCTTGCCGGAGGGAACGCAGCACCCCCTTCGGAGCGTCAGCCATGTCGATCACCTGCATACCCAGACGTTCCCGGGTGGCGAAAAGGTCCGTCTCGAAGCGACGATTCGCCATCCCCTTCCCGACTACATCGATCGGGAAGCCGGACGCCGCAATGCTGGCGCCAGCGATCTCCCAGTTACCGAGATGCCCAGTCAGCAGCACCACTCCGCGGTCGGTCTCCACCGTCTCGAGAGCCGCACGAAAGTCTTTCAGATCGACTCGTGACGCGATTTCGTCGGCCGACCAACGAAGCGTCCGGAACAACAGTGCTGCTTCCCTTCCCAGATGGGCATAGCTCCGCCGTGCGACACACCGGCGCCAGGCCGAGTCACGATCAGGGAACGCGATCGCGAGGTGGGCGTCGACATCATGACGACGGATTCGAACCATGACCCCGGCGATCCAGCCGAGACCCGCGGCCAGACGAACGGCGATCCCCTCGGGAAGAGCACAGAGGACCGCCCGCGCAACCCGATACGCTACGTACTCGACTCGATGGCGGAACGAGGGACGGACCTCTGCGACCGTCTGACTGGACGCCCCCCGCGCGATCTCGCTCATGTCTGCGTGATCGGCGCGGCGGCTTCGAACTGAAGGTCATGGAGCCGCTTGTACCGTCCACTCTGCGCCAGCAGCGTCTGATGGTCCCCCTGCTCGACAATCCGACCACCCTCGAGCACGAGGATCTGGTCGGCTCGCTGCACCGTCGACAGACGATGAGCCACAACGAAGACCGTCCGCCCCTCGAGGAGTCGCTCGATCGCGTCCTGAATGAGCCGCTCCGACTCGGTATCTAGCGCGCTCGTCGCCTCGTCGAAGACGAGGATCGGGGGGTCACGCAGGATCGCACGTGCAATCGCGATTCGCTGACGCTGCCCACCGGATAGCTCGACACCGCGCTCTCCAACGAGCGTATCGTACCCGTCTTCCATCCGCTCGACGAACTCGTGCGCGTTCGCGGCGCGCGCGGCCGCTTCGACCTGCTCAACCGAGGCATCCGGGCGACCATACGCGATGTTGGCTCGTACCGAATCGTGGAAGAGCACGGTCTCCTGGGAAACGATACCCATGAGCGACCTCAACTCGGTGACACGCAGGTCCCTCACATCCCGGCCGTCAATAGACACCGAACCGTCGGTCACGTCGAAGAAGCGGCTCAGGAGGTCGACGACCGTGCTCTTACCCGCTCCGCTCGGCCCCACGAGAGCCACGACACTTCCTCGGGGTACGGTAAAGGAAACATCCTCGAGCACCGGTTCGCCATCGCGATATGCAAAGGTCACGCGGTCGTACACAATGTCACGATCGAAGCCCTCGACCGGTCCGGCGTCCGGCCGATCCGTGATCTCTGCCTTCGCGTCGAGGAACTCGAATACGCGCTCTGCGGCCACCAGTCCCGGCTGCGCCATAGCCGGGAACTTGGCCACGTTCTTGACCGGCGCGTACAGCTTGAGCGACAAGCCGAGGAAGCCCACGAACTGAGCACCCGTGATGTCCGCACCGACTACGAGTCGGGCCCCGTACCAGAGAATGACCCCAGTCCCGGCCGCAGCCAGCATCTCGGTCATGGGGGCCGCCATCGACCGGGCCACCTCAGCCCGCATGAACTGCCGGAAGTAGTCCGCCGTGAGCCCATGGAAGCGGGCGCGCTCGCGCCCCTCGGCCGACGATGACTTCACCAGCCGGACCCCCGCGAGCGTCTCCACGATATGCGCGTTGACCTCACCCCCGAGCTGGAGTACCCGTCGGTCTCTCCGACGCAGGACATTCACGAGCGGACCCCAAATGCCCATGGCGACCGGAATCACCACGAAGGCCGCGAGCGTCAGCTTCCACGAAATCAGCAGCATGAACGCGAGCGCACCGAGGAATTCGAAGACGGCGCTCACCAGGCGCGAGACCTCGCGCGTCACCAGCATCCGGAACTGCTCGATTTCGGTAGTCAGCCGACTCACAATCTGACCCGTGCGTGTTCGGCCGAAGAACGCGAGGTCAAGGTCGAGCAGATGGTCGTAGACCTCGTCGCGCAAATCCCGATTCACTCCCTGCTCCGCGCGCGCGAGCAGATACACACGGGCGAACGCGAAGAGGTTCTTGACGAGGAAGACCGAGAGGATGAGGACGATGATGCGTCCGATCGCAACCAGGGGATCACCGGTCAGGTCGACCCAGGTGTAGACTGTCGCGTCGAGGAGTCGCTGGACTCCGTTGTCGCTCGATGCCAGCGGGGCGCCACCGCTCACGAAGAGCGCGTCCACGAACGGGATCAGCAGTACATAGGTCGTCGCATCCAGCACCGCATAGATCGCTGCCGCCGCAACTGCGACCAGTATGGTGGTGGAGTGGGGTCGGACGAACCCGACAAGGCGCGGGTACAGAGACATGCTCAGTGTCCCTATCGGCGCGGTTTGAGGCTCGCCACCGGCACGATCATCTCCTCGGGGCTGATGCCTCCGTGGAGAAAGGAGTTGCGATACCGTGCCTGGTACTCACGAAGCTTCGTGGGATACACGAAGAAATAATCCTCGAGCGCGATCAGGTACGACATGCCGAGCCTGCCGGCCGGAAGCCGCAAATGTCCCTCGTCGCGCGTCATGTACGCCGTGTTACGCTGCTCAGCCCGCAGGTCCTGCCCGAACTTGTAGCGCAGGTTGCTGGTGGCGTCCTTCCGGGCGAAGACAGTCGACGGATGCTGGCAAAGGATCGAGCCGTGATCGGTCGTGAGGATGACTTCGTGCCCACGTCGCGCCGCCTCCCGGAGGATGTCGAACGCCGTCGAGCGCTCGAACCATGCACGCGTCAGATCCCGCAGCGCAGCCTCGTCCCGAGCGACCTCCATGAGGATCGGTGATTCAGATCGACCGTGCGTCATGAGGTCCACGAAATTGAAGACGAGGGCGATGACCGATCCCGGCGTCTTCAATGCCGAGTTGACCCGACCGCGCACCTGCTCGCGCTGGCGATCCGAGAAGATCTTCTCGTAGTGCACGGGAACGTCACGACCGGTGAGACGCTTGAGCTGCTCGACGAGGAGCTCGTCTTCGAAGGCATTCAGGCTGCCTTCATCGTCGGATGCGTCCCACCAGCTCGGGCGGGCCTCCGCGATCTGATCCGGATACTGCCCCGAGAAGATCGCGTTGCGCGCGTACGGAGTGGCGGTCGGAAGAATCGAGTAGTGGACCGTTTCCTCGATCTCGAAGAAGTCGGCGAGCAGCGGAGCCATGGCCCGCCACTGATCGAGACGCATACAGTCGAGCACCACGAAGTACACCGGATTCGACGACAGCCGGGGAACGAGGAACTCGCGCACCAGATCCACTGACAGACGCGGCCGGTCAGGGACGTCCTCCATCCACTTCGGGTACTCGCGCATCACCCACTCGCCGAAATCCCGTCGGAGTGACGTGACCAGAGAGGCCACGGTGTCGAGCAGACCCTCCTCGCCCGCTTCCCCGAGCAGGAGCTGCCAGTCGACCAGTTCCGTATAGACCGAGGCGAACTCCTCAGCACTGGCAGCCTGTTGTGCGTTGATCGATAGCGTGCCGAACCGTGCGGCGAAGTCCTGAGCGGCTCTCGCCTGACGAATCGAAGAGCCTTCGAGGATTCGTGTCACGACACTCAGCACCTGCCGGGGCGACGTGGGCTTCACGAGATAGTCATCGACACGGCGCCCGATCGCCTCGGTCATGGTGTGGTCCTCTTCGGACTTGGTAACCATGACCACCCTCTGATGCGGGGCCTCGCGACGCATGATCTCGAGGACCTCCAGGCCACTCCGTCCGGGCATCTGCTCGTCCAGGAGGACCAGGTCGTACGGTGCCGCGCGCATGAGCTCGAGCGCATCGTCACCATTGGAAATCGCATCCACGTGGTAGTTCCGCGCCTGCAAGAAGAGCAGATGTGGCTTCAGGAGGTCGATCTCATCATCGACCCAGAGGATGCGCTTCCTTGCGCGGGCGGTCTGCGTCATCCGAGTAACCTACTCCTATACCCCATGAAACAGGACGGCTAGCCGGCGAGTCAGTTCGTCACGCCCCGGCCATCAGACCCTGAGGTCAGACCTCAGAGCCGCCCTCCTCGGCAGCGAGGACCCCGGACAGAATGAAGGCGCCACCGGCCAGAGCCGTGTCCTTGAGCACCATCGACATCGCGGCCTGATCTCCGCCCAGCACGGCCATGAGGTGAACCGAAACCGCGAAGATCAACAGCATCAGGCCCAGGAGCTGCGTCGCAAGGACGGCATGTTTGCCGACGATGATCGACGTAGCCGCCGCGAGCAGCGCAACACCCGTGAGATAGACCCAGATCACCCCGCCCGGGATCGGGACCATGCCGGCCATCGCATCGCCCATCAGGAAGTGCAGGACTCCGAAACCTGCCATGGGGATCGCGAAGAGGAATCGTCCGATCTTCGGTAACGTGTCCATAGTACACTCCGTGGGATGGCTGCGAGCGCCGATCGTCGTCAACGCTCATGCAGACCGAACCTACCTCGGCCGGGAACGGTTCCGCTACATCGTGATTCTGTAAGGAAACCAGGACGCGACAGACTTACCCTCCTGCTCCGCGGGCCGGAACACCCACTCGGCGGCCTCTGCGATGAGGCGGCGGTTGAAGCCACGATCACGGGTCGGTGGTTCGAGGCGGGTCGAATCAGCGACCACGCGTCCCCGCTCATCGACGAAGACCCATACCTGGACCTCGGTACCACGAAGATTTCGATTCGTGGGAGGGATGATCATGCCCCGGGGTGTGGCCGGCTGAAGCCTGTAGAACCCCTCGTCAGCGTTCCCACCGTCGCCTTGCCCCGTACGGTCCTCGAGACCGGGACCTTCATCGAGTCCCGGCTTCTCACCGAGCACGGACGCCGGGTCGTACTCGACCTCATCCTCCCACTCGACCGTCTCCACATCGACGCTCACCGCGAGCGGCGTCGGTGGCTGGATGATGGGTCGGCTCGGTGGCGTCCGGATGTTGAGCGCCTGCATCGACCCCGCGGCCGCCCGATTGTCGCCGGCCCTGGGGCCGGCCGCCGCGAAGGGTGAGTCCGGGATGACGTTGCCACTCCAACCCAGAAATATGATCAGGTGGAGGAGTACGGACGCGATCAGGCCGTTGCGCCAGGTGGATCGCTCCTGGCGTCGCCGGTCACTCGCAGTGATGTCGTGGGGTTGGCTCATCGTCATCTCGCCCTTGGTACTACAGGTAAGACGTACGACGAGTTTCCGCTCGCACCACCTACATCATGACCCAGAACAGATAACGGGCCCCGGGGTGCGAACACCCCGGGACCCGCCGACCCCTGGATCTGTGGCTTGGCTTAGGAAGCTACGGGGTCGGAAGAATCACACCGTCGATGACGTGGATCACGCCATTCTCCGCCTGAACGTCGGTGAGCGTGACGTTGTACGTGTTGTCATTCGCGTCGGTGATCGTGACGCCGGCCGAGCCGACATTCACCGTGAACGTCTCACCAGTCAGCAGGCTGTTGACGACGTTGTCGCCCGTCGCGAGGTCACCCGCCTCGACTTTGCCGCTGGCGACGTGGTACAGGAGCACATTCTTGAGTGCGTCGCCTGCAGGAACTGCGGTCAGAGCGCTGAAGGCCTCATTCGTCGGCGCGAACACCGTGAAGTCGCCGTTCGGCGACGACAGGTCAGCCGCCAGCCCCGCGGTCACAACCAGATCCACCAGGGTTGAGAAACCGTTGACCGTCGCCACCTGCGGGATGTCGAGCGTCTCGGTAAGTACACCATCGATCAGGTGAATGACGCCGTTCTCGACCTCGATGTCCGTGGCGATGATGTTGGCTCCGTTGACCATGGGTGTGTCACCCGAGAGGTCGAACGAGACGGTAGCGCCGTCATACGTGGTGGCGCTTCCACCCAAACCGGCGAGATCCGCCGCCATCACCTTGGCTCCTGCCACCACGTGGTAGCGCAGGATGTCCGACAGCAGCTCTGCATTTGCCGGATCGAGGAGCACCTCGAGCTTGTCCGTACCGAGCGCCTCGAAGGCAGCCTCGATCGGGGCAAAGACCGTGAACGGGCCGGGGCCGGACAGCGTCGCGGCCAAGTCTTCGCTGCCATTCGTCGACGCGGCCACAACAGCGGCCGCGAGCGTCTGCGTCTCCGGCGTTACGACAGCACGCTCGACGACGTTCATGCTTTCGGTCAGGACAGCGTCGATCAGGTGGATCACGCCGTTTTCGGTCACGATGTCCACCGCAGTGATGTTCGCCCCGTTGATCTTGAAGCCACTGGGTGAGCCTGCATCGGCCGAAAAGGTCACATCGCCCATTTCCACCGTGGCCGTAGAAAGACCGTCGGTGAGCGCCGAGGAACGCACGTCACCGGAAAGCACGTGATACGTCAGGACGTCCGCGAGGATGCCCATGTTGTCCATCTCGAGCAGCTTGTCCACGGTCATGCCGAGCGCCTCGAAGGCGTCATTGGTCGGCGCGAAGACCGTGAACCCGTTCCCGCTGTTGTCGCTCTGGAGCGTCCCGACCAGGTCTGCCGCGACCACTGCCGCGACCAGCGTGCTCGTGCCTTCCGTCACCTGAGCGCGCTGGACGATGTCCATGCTCTCGGTGAGCACCGCATCGATGACATGGATCACGCCGTTCGACGTCTGAATGTCGACCGCCGTGATGTTGGCTCCATTGATCTTGAAGCCGCTCGGCGAACCGGTATCGGCCGAGAACGTCACGCTACCCATTTCGACCGTGGGCGCTGTCAGGCCGTCAACGAGGGCCGACGACCCGACCTCGGTGCTGAGCACGTGGTAGGTCAGAACGTCCGCCAGTGTCGGCAGATTGGCTGTCTCCAGCAGAAGGCCAACAGTGCCCCCTAGCACCTCGAACGCCGCGTTCGTGGGCGCGAACACTGTGAACGTGCCCGTTTCGTCGGAGAGCGTTCCGGCCAAATCGGCCGCACCCACCGCGGCCACCAGCGTACTGAAGCCCTCTGTGATCGTAGCCGTCTCCACCACGTTGAATCCTGGCAGGATTACCTCATCGACGAGGTGAATGACTCCGTTGTCGACCTCAATGTCCGTCGTGGTAATGCTGACTCCGTTGATCATGGGGTCGCCCGCCATGCTCAGGTCGACCGTGAGCATTCCACCCTCGAGCGTCGTCACCATCGCCCCGTCGGTGAGGTCGCCGGCCATGATCTTCACATTTGGAATCACGTGGAAGCCGAGCACGCGCGTCAGGATGTCGACGTTTCCGGCCTCGAGCAGAGCACCGAGCGTGTACGCATCGACAGCATCAAATGCGTCGTTTACGGGTGCGAAGACCGTGAAGGGTCCTGTGCCCATCAAAGCACCATCCAGCTCGGCCGCGAGAATCGCAGAGG
>JAKMDG010000400.1 GCA_022428035.1 Longimicrobiales bacterium | reverse complement strand
CGATGCCGCCGGAGGTAGCGCACCAACCCACGCGTCTGGGAGACCTTCCGTGTCCCGAAGCCGTAACTGACCCGAGCCGCGCGTTCGACGAGTGCCTCTCGGGGGGAAAGGCCGGCCGCCTTCATCTCGTCCATGCTGAGGCTCGCGCCGTCACGCGCCCGAATGCCGTTGTCGTCTCCCTCGACCACCCGGGAGAGCAGATCTCGCTCGACTCGAGTCAGTGGTTCGGATCCCAGCTCGTAGTCGACCCAGGCCTCGTACGAGAGCGGTGCGACACGTTTCACCATGCCCGCGATCACCCTCGCGAACTGCTGGATCTCCCACTGCGCTCTGGAATCGACACGCAGAGACAGGAAGTGCAACAGGTTGTGGAGGTCGATCTTCCAGTACCACTGGGTATACGTCGAAACAGGGAGGTCGATGCGAGCCAGCTCACGCGCGACGTCTTCCTCGAGCATCCACGAATACGCGTCACCGGCGTCGGCCCGAAGTCGCTCCCATCGCTCGACAGCCTCTCGGTACACCTCCTGCGAGGCACCCCCCTCCCGACCCTGCTTGTTCGACCGGCTCTGGAGCTCGAACTGCTCCTGCTCGGGCGTATAGAACAGAAGCGGCATGAGGCTGTAGCGCGCCGACAACTCGTTGACCGAGGCCGTTCTGTGCCGGATCCACTGGCGGGCCACGAACATCGGCATCGCGCAATGCAACTTGAACTCGACCATCTCGGACGGCGTCGTATGACGATGCCGCCGGAGGTAGCGCACCAACCCACGCGTCTGGGAGACCTTCCGTGTCCCGAAGCCGTAACTGACCCGAGCCGCGCGTTCGACGTCGTCGTCCGACCCCATGTAGTCCACGAGCGAGACAAAGCCGTGGTCGAGTACCGGAAAATAGCTGCCGAGAATCTCCTCGGCGGCAGCGATGGTCGGGCGCTTGGTATCCATGGACATCATGGGCGGAGGCATGGAGCGCCGAGCGCTCCTCACGTCAACAGAACGCCGCAATATACACCGCGACGCCAGCCCCCATCAGAGCGGCTCCAGACCCCACGGCTCGATGAAATCCTCTGGCTCCACTCCGAGTCCGTCCGCCACGCGGGTGATGTAGTTGAAGTACGCGATCACCTGAGTGGCATCGTGGATGGCTCGGTCATCGAAGCCATGCGTACGCAGTTCGTCGACAGAGTGCTGGCCGACCGAATGCTGATCATGCGTGAGCAACTCAGCGTGGCGACACAGCGCTCGGTCGGCCTCGGAGAGCTCAGCGCCGCGCCAGTCGCGTGCGATCGCGTGCACGAAGACGTCTCGCTCTTCGTCCGTCTCGAACAGATCCTCGACCTCAGCCCGGAGGTCATGCGCATGCGACTGCGTTCAGTAAAAGCAGTCGTTCGCCTTCGAGGTGACGGTCGCCAGCATCTCTCGCTGCCAGCGCGTCAGCGGCGACGACCCGTACATGATGGCGCCGTAGAACGCCATCGAGGCGTCCATGGCCCGTGGGTTCTGACTCATGATATGGACGATGTGCCAGACGCGACCCGCGCGCTCCATGGCCTCGTCGAGGAGCTTCTTCAGGAGGCCTTTCGCCTCGCCGACCGGTACCTGTTCGATGTAGGGCATGGGCGGCAAGCTACCCGGCGTGTCATGCGCCCGGAAGCATGAACGCCGAACATCCCTGCATCATCGGTGAACCGAATCGATGGTCCAGCCGTAGTACCAGTACGAACCGACAACTGGCGTCGGCACTGCAGCGAAGGGGGCTGATCGTGGCACAGTGCGAAGGAAAAACGAAGAAGGGAGATCGCTGCAAGCGTGACACCCAAACCGAATCGTCGTACTGCAGCATCCACGTCGATCAGGAGCGGCGCTCCCGCACCCAGCACACCGAGGAATGGGACCGGGACGCGATTATGAAGGCAGCCATCGGCTTCGCCCTGGTCGGCGCAATCTTCCTCTTCCGGTTCCGCCGCTAGATCCAGCGATCAGAGCCCACGGGCAGGGGTGCCGTGATCTCGGGAATCTTCATACCGTCTAACTCTGTTCCTCCCCAGAATTAACGGCCTCACGTCCCCGCCCTGATGTCATCCATGATCACCGTTGTGTACGGGATCGCTGCGCTTACGGGTGCGGCGTTCGCGGCGGTCGAGTTCAGGATGCTGTGGCGTTTCCTGCGAAATCGCCGGGCGATCCGCGGGGCGGTCACCAGCAGCCCGCGCGCTGACGGGAAGGCCGCGAGCGACAGCGACTCCGGTCCGCTGCCGCTCGTCACCATCCAGCTTCCCCTGTACAACGAGCGGCGCGCGGCCGAGCAGATCATCCGGGCCGCCTCTGCGCAGAACTACCCGAAGGACCGTTTCGACGTGCAGGTCCTCGACGACTCGAACGACGAAACCGTGAGCATCGTGGCCCGGGTCGTCGAGGAGATGCGTGGTGAGGGCGTTCGGATCGAACATATTCGCCGTGCCCATCGATCCGGCTACAAGGCGGGGGCCCTTGCTGAAGGACTCGAGCACTCGAACGCGGAATTCGTGGCCGTCTTCGATGCGGACTTCGTGCCCGATCCATCCTTCCTGCGCACGGTGCTCATTGATCGGGACGGATTCGACCAGGACGACGTAGCGTTCGTGCAGACCCGGTGGGCATGGAGCGAGCCGATCCGGGGGCTTCTCGCGTCCTCTCTCGCCCTTCTTCTGGACCGACACTTCTTCGTGCAGAAGCCGACGCGTGCCTTCATCGGCAACGTCGCGACGTTCAACGGCTCCGGAGGCATCTGGCGCCGCACCGCGATCGACGAGGCTGGCGGCTGGTCGGCCGAGACACTCACCGAGGATCTGGACCTGAGCTATCGGTGCGCCTTGAGCGGGTGGAGGGGCCGGTATTTGCGCGACGTCCCGGTCGTGAACGAGCTACCACAGGGCATGCGCGCCTTCAAGCAACAGCAGCATCGCTGGGCCAAGGGCAACGCCCAGTGCTTCCGGCTCCTCACCGCGCGGGTGCTGTCCGCAGGCAGTGTGCTCGAAGACCGCATCGACGAGGCCTTCCTCCTTGCCGGGTACGCCATTCACCCGATCCTGCTGACGAACCTGCTCCTCTGGCCCCTGGCGGTCCTGTACATGGACCGTACGACCTTCTGGGTAATTCAGGGGATCATGGCGCTCGTAATCATCGTGGCGCCGGTGAGCTTCGCGCTCACGGTGCTCGAGCGAGACCAACGACTCTCGTTGCGCTCGGTCGTGCAAATCGTTTCGAGCGTATGTGTCGGGATCGGTCTGATGGTGAACAACACCGTCGGCCAGATTCAGGGCTTCCTGTCGTCCGGCGGCGAGTTCGTTCGCACTCCGAAAGCCCACCACGTGCCGAGCGAGATCGAGCCGGAACGTACCACCCCGGACGCCTACCGGGTTCCGCTCCACTGGAGCTTCTTTGTCGAGCTCCTTGTGGTGGCGTACTGCCTGGCGAGTACGGCCGCGCTCATCAACGCGGGCGAAGGGCTGTGGGCCGTACCCCTCGTGTTTTGGGCCATCTGCCTCGGCATCGTTGCCCAGCAGCAGTTGACCACCGCCACGGCCTGAGTCGGGGTATGTCCGCCCCGACGCGCGGCTACCTTACCCTTGCTGCAGGCAGTCTACGCTATCTCGAGATGGCTGTGGACATGGCGCTGTCGCTCCGCGAGCACACGCGTCATCCGGTCGGGCTCGTCTGCGACGAGGCGACCGCCGAGATGGTCACGGAGCGGTACCCGACGGTCTTCGACTGCATTGCACCCGTCGGCGCGGACTTTCGTGACGGGCGGGCCCTGAAGTACGGGGTGGCCGAAGCATCTCCCTGGGAGGAGGCCGTCTTCGTGGATGCGGACTGCCTCGTACTCGGCACGCTGGATCACGCATTCGACGCGCTCGCCGACCGTCCCCTCGCCTTTCTCGGCGAGCTGCTCACCCGTGACGACGACGAACATCATCATGGGTTCTCGACGCGTCGGCTCATGCGCACCTTCCACCTGGATCACTACCTCAAGACGAACAGCGGCTTCTTCGCCTTCAGGAAGGCCCCTGCCGAGTCGTTCATGCGTGCGTGTCTTCGCTCCTTCGTGGAGGAAGCCCGACCAAGGCTGCGCCTCTCTCTGCTCCGCGGTTGCTGGCTCGGTGACGAGATTGCGATCGGTCTCGTCGGAGGCCGCCACGAGCTCCGACCGCTCCCCAAGCCAGCCGAGATGTACTGGCCGGCGGAGTTCGAGTCGCTCGACCCTGACCGGCCCACCAAGCCGTTGCTCCATTTCATCTGGCCGCTACCCGAGCGCACCTTCCGTGCGCTGATGCGCGTGGTCGAGGAGCGGCGTGAGGCCGCCGGAGTGCCGTGGACCGATGCCGACCACTGGGTGGCCGAACAGGCAGGCCTGGAGCGGATGGCGCATCGAAGGCGGTGGCTGGAGCGCCTGAAGATCTGGCGGTGACCCGCCGTCAGCTGCGGCTCGGCAACGACTCGGACCCGTACTGAGCCGTGTGCAGCTCCGAGAAGTGCCCGCCCAGCGCGAGTAACTCGTCCCAGCTGCCCGACTCCACCAGACGTCCCTCATTCAGAACGAGGATCTGATCGGCGTCACGGATCGTCGACAGTCGATGGGCAATGATGATCAGCGTCCGTCCTGCCGACCTCTGCTGGATGGCCCTGGCCACATTCGCTTCCACGACGCTGTCGAGCGCGGACGTCGCCTCGTCCAGAATGAGGATCTGCGGGTCACGGAGCAGCGCCCGTGCCAGCGCGAGACGCTGACGCTGGCCGCCGGACAGACGGACGCCGCGATCGCCCACCTCGGTCTCGAGCCCCGCGTCCATCTCCAGTACGAAGTCCTCGAGCAGGACGTCTCGAAGCGCTCCGAAGAGCTCCTCGTCCTCGACCGGCCGATCCAGTCCGAACGTCAGGTTGTCCCGCACGGTCCGGTTCAGCAGCCAGACGTCCTGGCTTACGATCGCCATGGTCCGGTGCAGTGAATCGAGTGAGAAGGAGCGGACGTCCACGCCATCGAAACGGACCGTGTCGGGCTCGATCTCGTAGAAGCGCGCGATCAGGTCGACGAGCGTCGTCTTTCCTGCGCCGCTGCGCCCTACGACCGCCGTCACCTTGCCAGCCGGGAACGTCGCCGTGACGTCATGAAGTACCGGGACATCCGACCGGTATCCGAAGGTGAGCCCATCCACCTCGATCGCCTTGCCCAGTCCGGCAAAGGTGTCCGGGCCCGAGGGGACCATGAACTTCCCCTCGTCCGAGTACAGACCACTCAGTGCCTCGAGTCGTGGCTTCTCCTCGGACACCTTCAGACTGAAGAGGCTCAGGTACTTGTAGTCCGGCAGGGCCTGTTGCAACAGCAGCAGGAACGCGCCGAACGCCGCAAGGTCGCCCGGTCGAAAACCCTCTCCGGACACGTAGATGACGACCGCCTGCACGACGAGCATCACCAGCAGGATGAAGATCTCCTCGACCGGATAGCGCAGGCTCACGATGCGATCCCGGCGCACGGCAATGTCCTCTGCCTGCCGGAGCACCTCGGCGTACGCTCCGGCGGCCGAGTCTTCCTGAGAATAGGCCTTCACCAGCGGCACGGAGCCGAGCAGGTCCAGCACCCGACTACGCTGGCGCCGCTCGACCTCGACACCTTCCCTCGAGACCCGGGTTACGGCCCGGTTGATGGTTCTCATGAAGATGTTCACGAACGGAAGCGACACGATGAACGCAATCGACAGGGGAATGCTGATTGCGATCATGACCGCGGCTTTGACCACCAGGCCGACCCCGAAGCGCAGGAGCTCTTCAGCGGCCACCAGCAGGCCGATCACCGCGCTCGACCAGCCGACCTCCGCATCGACACGTCCAAGCGACTGGCCTTCGAAGTACTGACGGCCGAAGGACAGCACCCGGGAAAACGTGTCGTTCGTGACCGCGACCCGGTACCGCTCGTTTCGCGAGACGACGAAGAGCTTTCGCAGGTACTCCAGCACGAGCTTGGCGACCCGCCCGACAATGATCAGGCCGACCGTGACGACGACCAGATACGCGTCGCGCCCCGGGCCGCTCGCCACCGAGTCCGGTACGAGTGCGGTGATCCAGCCGAACGCTCGTGAGTCGTCGAGGAAGTCGAACGAGTTCCCGGCGACCGCGTCCGTCAACGGAACCAGCAGAGAAAACGAGGCTGC
>JAKMDG010000390.1 GCA_022428035.1 Longimicrobiales bacterium | reverse complement strand
CACCCCGGGGATGTGCGGGGGGGGGTGGTCATGCCCGGCACCCCCGGGCCCGGCGGGGCCCACGCGCAAGTGGGGGGGTTTACGCGAGCGCGCGCGTACGCCGGGATCGCTACAATCGTGCCGGAAGTGCCTGAGTGGCGCGATCTGGACTTGGCGCCGGGTCTCTCCGCACCGAGCATCGCAGCGGCGATTCGCTGGCTTCGTGGCAGCGACGTCGTTCGAGATGAACCCGTCGGGGTCGTCGGCTTCTCATTCGGGGCACCGCATGCGATTGGCGCATGGTCGGACCCCCGCCTGCGCGACGAGATCGGTGTGGCGTGTGGCTTCGGAGGCTACTGCTCGATCCGTCACACCTTCCAGTTCATGATGACGGGACAGCACGACACCGGCGACGGGGCATCATACCTGCGCGCCGACCCATATGGTCGCTGGATCGTGGCCGCGAACTATCTGCCGTCAGTCCCAGGGAACGAAGACGCAACGGACGTGGCCGATGCGCTGCGAGCCCTGGCCCAGTATGCGGGTGACGTCGGAGCTGCCTCATGGGATCCGCTCTACGACCCCAAGATCGATGAACTGCGGGCTACGGTCGCCGAGGAACGCCAAAACATGTTCGACCTGTTCGCTCCGAGATCCGGCGCAGCTGTCGCGGATGGGGAGGCCGCCGCGATGGGAGAACAGCTCGAGGAAGCCGCCCGACGAGCCGAACCGGCGATCGATCCGACGAACGCGCTGGCAGAGGTACGCGGCACCGTACATCTCCTGCATGGTCGCAAGGACCACCTGATCCCCTACTCAGAGAGCGAACGCCTCGCTGCTGTACTCCGTGGAGGCGATCCACGGCTCACGGTCACACGGCTTTTTGGACACTCCGCGCAGGACCCGTTTCCTCTCTTCGCGAGCCTCGTCGAAGTCCGCCGCTTCGCTCGCGCCCTGGGAGCGGTGCTGAATGCAGTGTAAGCTCAGCGGATGTGGAGGATCTCCTTCACAGCCGACTTCACCCTGGCGTCCTTGTCGTTGATCGCCTGATTGAGCAGACGGCGCGCGTGCGGGGTGCCGATCTCGTTCAACGCGCGATAAGCAGTGATTCGAACGTCCGTACGCGGCCGTGAGAAGAGCGATGTCACGGCGTGCTTCTCAATCGATCGAACTGCCCCGGGATCCCTGATACGCCCGAGCGCACGGATCAGGGGGCCCGCCTCGTCAGGGTCTTTCGTCGCGTCCAGCATCGCGACCAGCGGCTTCACGGCACGTTCCACCCGCAACTCACCCGCAGCGAGAACTGCCGCCAGACGAACGTTCGGATCTGGGTCATCGAGGAGTCCGACTACAATGGAGCCGGATTCCGAATCCCCCAGCTTGGCCAGAGCCCTGAGGGCTTCCTTGCGTACCCGCGCGTCCGGGTTCGCCAACGCTGAGGTGCAGAGTTCGACTGCACCATCCCCTCCAAGGTCAGCAAGCATCGCTACCGCGTTACGAACGAGGAAACGGTTCTCATCCACCGCCATCTCCTCAATCGCTACCCGGCCGGCATCTCCCATCTCGACGAGTGCGTGACATAGAATCCAGCGCGCCAGGCGGTCCGTGTTTTCAGCCAGATCGGCTCGGATCGCATCGGCCATACCCGTCCCGATTGTACGACACACCGCGAAGTGCTCCGAGCGCTTCTCCTCCTGCCGCTCTCGCCCGATGAGTCTCGCCAGGCGGCCCAGGACGGCCGGAGACATGATGGACTCGGCCACCGCGTAGATCGACGTGTCGAGAGGATCACCCGCCGCCAGCGTGATCGACGCCACGGCTCTCGCCACGGGGTCAAGCTCCCGGTGCTCCACACACTCGGCGGCGAGCGACTGGATTTCGTTGGCCTTGTGGACATCTCCAGCGATGAAGTCGGCGACTGCCCGGTCGAGCGGAGTCGGTACGAATTCATCGTCCTCTGGCCCATCGGCGGCGGGGACATCTCCGGCTAGACCCACCTCATGGGTGGTCGCCTCGAGATCGACGGGGTCGCGTTCCGAGTAGCCATCCTTGGAACCGGAGATCCCATCGGGCGACGCGACGGCACTCCACTCCTCACGCTCAGGCTCTGCTGCATCCAGGATCGCGACCGAGGAGTCGACGTCCGGCGCAGCAGTTCCAGGCTGAGCAGCAGCCGAGAAGAGAGAGTCAAAGGATCGGGCCAAGCCCGTGAGGTGGGACATGCGACTTCCTTGCTGGGTTTCCGGACTCGTCGGATGTGTCAACCAATGTATCGTTCGTCCTCCACCTCAGGGAGCATTTCCTTTTCTTGCCTCTCATCCCGAGCCCGGTCATCTTGCCGCCGCTCGCTCCGAGCGCCCGTCCACAACGTGGCCTCGGTCCGGCGGTCACCTCACTCGAACAATCTTCAGGAGAACGGAATGCCCGTGTTCACTCGACTCCGGGACGATGTGATGACGCTCACCGTGGACGGTGACTATACCGCCAACGAGCTCCGGCGAGTCGCGTTCAACGCGTTCGAGTCCGATGAGCTTCCGACACGGGTGCCGATCTTGCTGGACATGAGTGGGGCAGCTGGCGTGATGCTCAAGTCAGGTGATGAAATGAAGGCCGCGGGTGCGATCTTTGGAGCGTTCCGAGATCACATCACCGGACTGGGCGTGGTCGTCGCTGCCGACGCGCATCCACTGTTCGCCGACGATTCGCCATTCGTTCAGGAAGCAGGCCTGCCAGTGCGCCCGTGTCACTCGCATGCGGATGCGCGTGCCTGGCTCGGCGGTGAGAATCCCGCCTGACGAAGTCCCCGCGTGAACGACCAGGAATAGCGCGATACGTAGCGAGCCTCGCGTCTGAAGCTGCGTGCACTGAGGGAGGCCGGGCTCGATGGCGCCCACGAGCCCATCGGTTAAGAGAGCCACGGCAGGTGCGCACGGACGACTGTTTGGCTATTGTGTGAATAAGACCTACACAATAGTGCAACGGCATCCGCTACGGTTGCCCCTTGGCAGGAGGATCCATGCCCCAGCTCAGTTCAGGCCAGTTTCTGCTGGTCTACAACACCTTTTCCCTCGCGATTGCGGCGATGCTCGGCTCGTTCGTGTTCTTTGTGCTATCGCGGAACCTCGTCGGCGAGAAGTACCGGATGTCGCTTATCCTGTCATCCCTTGTCGTCGGGATCGCCGGATATCACTACATCCGCATCTTCAACTCGTGGGATCACGCCTACACGCTGATGGACGGGGTTGCAAACCCCACCGGAACGCCCTTCAACGACGCGTATCGCTACGTCGACTGGCTGTTGACGGTACCGCTCCTACTGGCCGAGTTGGTGCTCGTCCTGCGCCTTCCGAAGAAAGATGGAACTCCGATGCTCTGGAAGCTCGTCATCGCGGCGACTGCGATGATCCTTCTGGGCTATCCGGGTGAAATCTCGACGGACATGGGCACACGCTTCATCTGGGGAACGCTCAGCTCCATCCCGTTCGTCTACATCCTGTACGTACTGTGGATTGAACTGGGACGGTCGCTGTCGAGCCAGCCGGAGCCCGTGCAGAAGTTGGTCAAGAACATCCGGCTACTCACGCTGGCGACCTGGGGCTTCTACCCGATCACATACTGCCTTCCATACTTCGGGATTGACCCGAGCGCTTCCGTGGTGGGTATCCAGATGGGGTACGCAATTGCCGACATTCTCGCGAAGTGCGGCTACGGTGTGATGATCTACAACATCGCCAAGCTCAAGACAGAGGCAGACAACGCAGCCTCGGCTGCAGCCTGAGACCGAGTTTGAGTTTCTTCAAGACCGGTGTGTGGGGACGACCCCCACACAC
>JAKMDG010000372.1 GCA_022428035.1 Longimicrobiales bacterium | reverse complement strand
GCCCTTTGTAGATGCTATAGAGCGGACCGCCATAGAGACCCGGCTGCTGGCCCGTGGTCACCATGTATCCACCCTGCTCCACAAAGGCATCCAGGCGGGTGGCATCCGCACCCGGAGGCACGATCAGCGCGTCGACGGCTCCTCTGCGGGTGGTGTCGTCGAATCGCCCGTCGACCTCGGCCGCCTTGGCCTCGAATGCGCCCGGCGCGGCAAAGTGACGTCGATAGAACGTGACAGCCTCAGGCTTCCCCTCGAGGTAGTCGCGCACGACCGCGGCACCGGACGGGCGCGATACGATCAGTTCCATCTCAGCCTTTGTGGTAGGGTTCACCGCGCAGGATCGTCCCTGCGCGGTAGAGCTGCTCGGCCAGGAACAGTCTCGCCATTTCATGCGGCAACGTCATGTCCGAAAGCGAAAGCCTCGTACGCGAACGGTCGAGTACTGCGTCCCCCAGACCAAACGCCCCACCGATCACGAAGGCCACACCGGGCATGGCTCCGACCGAGCGGTTTTCCAGCCAGCGCGCCAGAGCCGGCGAATGCATGCCGTTGCCGTCCCGTGTCAGAGCGACGACCTCCAGATGGACCGGGATGCGATCCAGAATCCTCTTCGCCTCGGCCGCCTTCACCTGCTCTGCACTCAAGGAGCGCGCGGACTCCTGACCGACTTCCACGACCTCGAGCTTCCAATACCGACCCGCTCGATGCTCGTATTCCCGCACAGCCTCGGCCAGAACGCCGCGCGCCTTCCCGACGACCACCACCATGACCTTCACCGCCCAAGCCTCGGCATTTTCAGCAGGGAGCATACATCCTGCTCACCCCAGTCCCAGGTCAGCGTCTGCTGGATCACGTAGCATGTCCCCAGTTCGTCTGCGAACCGTTCCAGCTTTACGGCGTCCTTCTCCGTGACCACGATCGGGCGCCCTCCGGCCCGTTGTCGGGCGTCCCGCACGTCCCCACGCGAGAACTCATGATGGTCCGCGTACGCGCGCAGGGACACATCCCCCCCCACCACCCGACGCACATTTTCCAGCACCGTGTCCGGCCGACCGACGGCCGTAAGCACCATGACCTGGTCCAGCCGAGGCGGCCCGACCGCTTCAGTTGAGCTCGGGCCGACATTCACGGGCACAGGAGATACGAGCGGCCGAAGACCGGCAGGCTCGAGGTGTACACATGCCACGACGGGCGTACCGGGCACGAGAGCACGCACCCGGTCGGCCATGGCCACGGCGGCCTCATCCGTGGCCGTCCGCCGGGAGATGACGATCGCGTCGGCGCGGTCCAGAGAGGCGACCGGTTCCCGGTACGGTCCGCGCGGTAATAACGGACCCGGAAACGCATCTTCCGCCGCGAGGACGACCAGGTCTACATCTCTCGCCATCCGCCGGTGCTGGAACCCGTCGTCGAGGACCGCGACGTCGGCGCCCTGCTCGACCGCACTTCGCCCTCCCGCGACCCTGTCACGGTCGACGAACACCGGCACGTCCGGGGTCCAGCGTTCGTGGAGCATGGGCTCGTCTCGGCCGTATCCACCGTGCAGGATCGCCGGCCGACCACCCAACTTGGCGACGGCCTTCGCGAGCCAGGATGTGATCGGAGTCTTCCCTGTCCCGCCCACAGCCAGATTGCCCACTGAGATGACGTAAAGGCCCTGGACCGCGGTCGGGGCCGTTCGGTCGAAGCGACGATTGCGAAGCGACACGGCGAACCGCCAGACCCACTCGATGGGCAGAAGCAGCCCACCGAACAGACTACCGGCTACCCCGCCCTCGCCTCTCCAGACGCGACGAGCCAGTCCCTGCATCGCGGCATTCATGCGTGGGCCCGCTCGTTCAGTGCAGTGCCGATCTCGTCCGCCATCCGCTCCAGATTCGCTCGATCTGCATCCCGCGGTATGATGCGCGGCTCCAGGTACTCGATGCGGATCGCGGACAGGGGCCTCGGAACCAGAAACCCGTCCCAACTGCGAAAGCGCCATCCAGCCGATGCCGTTACCGAAATCGGGACCACAGGCAAACCAGCCATCTGTGCCGCAGCGAGCGCGCCGGGCTTGAACACACCGGGCGGTCCCGTAGGTCCATCCGGTGTCACAGCAAGGTCCCGCCCCTGCCTGGCGGCGCGGACGAGTCCTTTGAGTCCCTTTCCGCCACCTCGCGTACTCGACCCGCGCACGGTGCCGAAGCCGTTTCGTCGGATCACACGGGTGACGTACTCCCCGTCGTCGTGCTCGCTGACCAACACCACGATCCCTTCGTGGCGATGGTAGTGGATGAGTGGAAGCAGCTGGCCATGCCAGAAGACGAACATGATCGGCTGGCCGACCTCCCGAAATCGCAGGTAGTGCTCCTCGTCCACCCGTTCGACTCGGGTCGTCATGAACAGGCCGGCGACGATGCCGGTCCCGAGCACCCCGGCGCTCTCGAAACGCAGCTCGCTCATGCCTCGGCCTCCATGATTGAACACGCCATCTCGGCAACTCGGGAAGACGCCCCGGATGTTCCCAGGCGATCGATCACGCGACCCAGGTGCGCGAGCTGGGTCGTGCGGGCTTCACTCTCGGGGTCCAGTAGCTCGAGCAGTAATGGGGCCACCACTTCCGGGGTTACCTCGTCCTGCAAGAGCTCGGGTACGGCACGATGATCGAGAACGAGATTTGGCAGCCCGATGTGGTCGATATGAAGCACATGGCGCGCCAGGGCAGCGTTGAGGCGGCTCGTCCGGTAGGCGATCACGAACGGGGTGCGCTCCAGCGCGGTTTCGAGGGTCGAGGTGCCGGACTTCACGAGCGCTGCATCGGACCAGCGCTGCAGTGCGCGGGTCTCTGTCACCACGGGAAAGCCCAACCCCTGGAACAGCTCCTCCTCCATCGTCTCGGCTCGAGAGACCGCAACCTGAACGTCAGGGCGTCGATCGGTCACCGCACGCGCGATGTCGACGAACGGCTCGAGGTGTTGTTGGAGTTCCTGATGACGCGAACCAGGAAGGACGGCAAGGAGCGGACGCTCGGGGTCGAGACCCCAGGCTGTAAAGCACGCATTGCGCCCAGGCACCTCATCCGGTCGGTCCAGAAGCGGATGCCCCACGTATTCCGCTTTGGCACCGTACTCACGGAGCAGATCCGCCTCGAACGGCAGTATCGTGGCCACTCCATCCGTCGTGTCCGCAAGCTTCCGCGCACGACCTCGCTTCCATGCCCATACCTGCGGCGCGATGTAGTACAGCACGCGGCAGCCTCGTGCGTGGGCGGCACGCGCGATCCGCATGTTGAACCCCGGGTAATCGACGAGCACCACCAGATCCGGCCGGCGGGCTTCAATGAGCTCGAGCACCCGGCCTTCGAGGCGCAGGAAGTACGGGACCCTGGGAAGAACCTCGACGAAGCCCATCACGGCGAGTGTGTCGAGTTCAGCGATCAACTCCACACCGTGGGCACGCATCC
>JAKMDG010000346.1 GCA_022428035.1 Longimicrobiales bacterium | reverse complement strand
CTCGAAGCGATGGACGCGATGGACCCCGCGGCCCTCGACGCGAAGATCGAGGCGGCCATGGACGCGCTCCGTCTCCCGCCCGGCGATCGGGACATCGCATCGCTTTCGGGCGGGGAGCGTCGTCGGGTCTCGCTCTGCAAGGAGCTGCTCGCCCCACCCGACGTCCTGAGACTGGACGAGCCCTCCAACAACCTCGCCGCGGATACGGTGGCCTGGCTCGAGAACTTTCTGGCGAGCTATTCCGGGACCTACGCACTCGTGACGCATGATCGCTATTTCCTCGATCGCGTGGCGAACCGGATGCTGGAGGTCTTCCACGGCGAGATTCGCTCGTACGAAGGGAACTACTCGGACTTCCTCGAGGCCAAGGAAAAGCAGCAGGAGATCCAGGACCGCACCGACGTGAATCTGCTGAAGGCCGTCGCCCGCGAACTCGAGTGGATCCGCTCGACCCCG
The DNA here is from genome assembly GCA_022428035.1 of Longimicrobiales bacterium. Taxonomy (GTDB): domain Bacteria; phylum Gemmatimonadota; class Gemmatimonadetes; order Longimicrobiales; family Gaopeijiaceae; genus UBA2589. The sequence goes on along the minus strand of JAKMDG010000346.1, from coordinate 1,817 downwards.
GCCGCGCGGCGTACGAAGTCCAAGGCCCGGATCGCGGCCTACGACGACCTCGTCGAAAAGGCCAGCCGGATCCAGCCCGCGGACGAGCTCGACCTGAGGATTCCCTTCGGCCCGCGCCTCGGGAGCAAAGTCGTGTCGATGCGCGGCGTCAAGAAGGCCTATGGCGAGAAGGTCCTGCTCGATGGCTTCGATTTCGACATGCCTCCGGGTGCAATCGTCGGCATCACCGGCGCGAACGGTCTCGGGAAGACGACCCTCGTCAACATGATCGTCGGCCGCGAGGAGCCGGACGACGGCGCGATCGAGATCGGAGAGACCACCAACTTCTGCTACGTCGACCAGACCCGGCAGACCTTGCGCGACGAGTTCACGGTCTACGACGAGGTCGCGGACGGCTCCGACGTGATCGAGTACGGCGACAAGACCCTGTCGGTCCGACACTACCTGGCTCGGTTCCTGTTCAGCGGCTCCATCCAGCAGACCGAGGTCGGTCGACTCTCCGGGGGCGAGCGCAACCGCTTGCAGCTCGCGAAGATGCTTCGCAAGCCCTCGAACTTCATCATCCTCGACGAACCGACGAATGACCTCGACCTCATGACCCTGCGGGTTCTCGAAGAGTCGCTCTCGGAGTACCCAGGCTGCGCGATCGTGATCACGCATGATCGCTACTTCCTGGACCGCGTGGCGACGCACATCCTGGGCTTCGAAGGCGACGCGATCGTCGAATTCTGCAGTGGCTCCTGGGACTTCTATGTCGAGCAACGCGAGAAGCGCTGGGCGGAGAAGGGCGGGGCCAAGAGCCAGAGCTTCAAGCACCGAAAGATCGGCCGTTAGGCGAGCGCCGGCCCTCTCCAAGGAAACGAGCATGATTCGACACATCGCGATGTTCACCCTTAAGGACGACGCGCCCCACGGCACCGTCGAGCACCTCGAGGAGGGACTTTTTCTCCTCGCTCAGACGATCGAGGAGATCTCCGCCTACACGTACGGGGCGGACCTCGGGCTGCGCGATGGGACCTGGGACTTCGCGGTGGTCGCGGACTTCAAGACCCCGGACGACTTCCGCGCCTACGCCGATCACCCCGATCACGTGGCCTTCATCCAGGAGCGGCTGACGCCGGTCCTCGATCAGCGCGCTTCGCTGCAGTTCGAGCTCTAGGCCGACGGGCTCCCCGCTAGGCGAGCCTGAGAGCCCGCTCAGCTCGGTCTCGGTCGGTTTTCGACCTGTTTGGTTGACAGCGCGTCGATCGCGCCCATCTCCCTCTTCGTCGCCCGACGAGAAACGCTAGGAGGTGTGCGCATGCGCTTCGACAAGCTGACGATCAAGAGCCAGGAGGCGCTCCAGGAGGCGCAGGGCCAGTGCGGAGCACGTGGCCACCAGACGCTCGAACCGACGCATCTCCTGGTCGCACTTCTTGCGCAACCCGAAGGCAGCACCGTCCCGGTCCTGCAGAAGCTCGGGGTTTCCCTCGATGCCTTGGCCGCCGAGGCCGAACGACTGCTCGAGCAGCAGCCGAAGGTGACGGGCGGCGCCCAGCCCCAGATGGGGCCTGCGGCGTCGCGGATCGTCCAGGCCGCGTTCGACGAAGCGGACGCCATGCGGGACGAGTACGTCTCGACCGAGCACCTGCTCCTCGCGATGACGAAGGATGAGCAGGATGTCGTCGGGCGGACGTTGCGCGGCGCGGGGGTCACCTACGACGGGATCCTCCAGGCGCTCCAGTCCATTCGTGGCGGCGCCAAGATCACCGATCCCGATCCCGAGTCCAAGTATCAGGCGCTCGAGAAGTTCGGCACGGACCTGACCGACGCTGCGC
>JAKMDG010000345.1 GCA_022428035.1 Longimicrobiales bacterium | reverse complement strand
CGTGGCCACCGGTGGCCACACTCGACGTGCAGGCGTCTGCCGATCGGATCTTCGTCGGCACGACCGTCACCCATTCTGCCGATGTGTATCATGCAGACGGGACGCGCCGGCCAGGGGCCGTCGTGGCATGGACAAGTTCTGCCCCGGACGTTGCAAGCGTTGATCGCTGGGGCACGCTGACCGCCCACGGAGCGGGCGGCGTCACGCTGACGGCAACATTCGAGGCCGGCACATCCACCCGGTCGTACGCCGTCGAGGCCTTCCCTGCTGATCGCCTGAGCATCGACGGCGGCGCTGAGACAGCCCGCACAGGAGACGTGCTCCATTTTCAGGCCACCGGTACCACCGGAGGGCAGTCGGTGGACGAACTACCCGTCACATGGGCCTACACCTTCGTCCCGGATGATTCCATTCGTGCGCCGGGCGCGTCGGCTGTGGTGGAGGATGGGGCATTCGTCGCGGAGGTGCCCGGGCGCTACACGGTCCTCGCGATGTCCGGCCCGCTGGTCGCTCGCGCAACGGTCCTGGTTCACGGCCGGGACGCCGTCCAGGAGATCGAGCTTCAGGGTCGCGGTTCGGTCTCGAACTCCCACACCTCCGACCTCTGGGTCTTCGAGGGTATCGACGGCCGCGATTACGCGGTCACAGGTACCTGGGCCGCCAACGGATGGGCGTTCTTCTGGGATGTGACGGACCCCGCCAACATCACGAAGTCTGACTCGATCCAGGTGGACGCCCGTACCGTCAACGATGTGAAGGTGTCACCGAACGGCCGCTACGCTGCGCTCTCCCGAGAGGGCGCGTCCAATCGTCGGAACGGAGTCGTGATCCTCGACATGGCCGACCCGGCCCACCCGGTCGTTGCGTCGACGTTCGACTCGAACGGGGTGACCGGTGGAGTGCACAACATGTTCGCCACGGATGACTACCTCTTCGCGCTCGCGGCTGGCGACAAGTACGTGATCATCGACGTGCGGGACCCGTACGAACCCACGTTCGTCAGCGAATACAATCACCCCGACAGCCGCATCCACGACGTCTGGGTGCACGACGGGATCGCCTATTCCTCGGAGTGGCAGACGGGTGTCGTCGTCGTCGACGTGGGTAACGGCCGATGGGGTGGATCGATCGAGAACCCCGTCTTCGTGACCTCAGTGCCCTACCCGGTCGGGGCGACGCACGCCGCCTTCCCGTACGCCCAGGAGTCCACCGGAAAGTTCTACCTCTTCCTCGGTGACGAGATCAGCGGGGGCCGGGGCGCTGCCTGGGCCGGCGACGGCGCAGACAACAAGCGGTACGATTCAGTTACCGGCGAGGGCGGTGTACAGGGTCGCATGAGCGGGTACCTGCACATCATCGACTTCACCGATCCCGAGAACCCGCGTGACGTGGCGCGGTACGAGGTCCCCGAGGCCGGTGCGCACAACCTCTGGGTCGAAGAGGACGTCCTCTACCAGGCCTACTACAAGGGTGGTCTGAGGGTGGTCGATGTGTCTGGAGAACTCATGGGCGACCTCATGGCGCAGGGTCGCGAGATCGCAATCTACAAGCCACAGGATCCAGGCGGCTTCCTACCCAACCAGGTAAGCGTCTGGGGTGGGCAACCGTTCAAGGGTCACGTGTTCTTCAGCGACATGAACTCGGGGCTGTGGGCGGCCAAGGTGATGCCCAAGGGCCGGCCGGTGTCATAACCCACCGGGTGGCCTCAGCCTGCTGGTTCCATCCGCCAGAAAATGATCCCGCCTGCCTGCTGACCTACGCCGACCGACCCGACCAGCTCAAAGCTCTGGAGGTCGTAGACATCGACCTTCCCGGGCTCTGCGCCCTTCCCTTCCACGCTCACGAACGCGTACCGGGAGTCCGGCGTCATCGCGACGCCGTGGGTGACCGTCGTGGTCGATGGGACGATCGCCTGGCTCTCACCCGTTGCGGCATCGAAGAACTGAACCTGGCCCGCACCCTTGAGGGACGCGACGAGCACTGAGCCATCCTCGGAGATTCCCAGATTGTATGGAGCACGACCGGCCGGAAATTTCCGCACCAGGGACCAGCTCTCACGATCAATCACGAGGATCTCATCCGCCTTGTTACACGCGACGTAGAGGGTGCGATCATCCGGTGCCGGCTGCACCCACGTCGGCGAACAGGTCGGATCGAGCATCGCCATCTCCCCCATCGGCATCGCGCCACCGGTACGTGTCATGCCCTTCGCGCCCGTCATCACCTCTGGCGTCTCATAGTCGGTGAGCGGCGCCTCGGCTCCGGTCGAGACCGTAAAGCGTCGCGAGACCTCGAACGTCCGGGTATCGATCTCGACGAGCTGGTCATCCATCATGCACAGCGAATACGCGAACAGGCCATCCGGGGCCATCCGCAGTCCGTGCGGCATCGTACATGTCGGGATCTGATCGACCTCGACCATGTCCGGCGTGTAGACGACCGAGATCGTCGAGGGGACGTGCTCACCGTGCAGGTTGAAGTTGGCGACGAACGCGTAGAGTCCGTCCGGCGTCAGATCCAGCGTGGCAGGAAAGTTACCGAGCAGAATCGGCCTCGCGACCAGCGTGTCCGGGCCGGCGTCGAATTTCCACAGCTTCCCATCCGGTACGCCGTGCGCGGTCGTCATGTACAGGAACTCGCGGTCGGGCGAGACGTTGAGACCGTGCGGCCCCTCATTCTCCACCGCCATCTCTCCGACCGGCGTCGTCTGGTCGATCGAGACTCCCTCCGCGTCGAGTTTCACGCGATGGATGAGGTCGGCTGACTCAGCACCTACGTACACGTAGTACGTCGCGTCGGGCGACCCTGAAGAAGCGGGCTCAGGAGCAGAGAGCTGAGTTCCTGATCCGACGCCCGAGCACGCACCGAGCGCGATGATCATCAGGGACCAGAGGGCAAGGCGGACGTTCATCAATGTTTGGACTCGTCTGGATGAGGCGACTCATTGCAAAATAATAGGTCGCACATTGGGAGACGCATCAAGGGACTTCCCGGGTCGCCGGCCCTGCCCCGACCTCGTTACCTTCTCTCCCTATGGTCACACTCGTAGCGATCGTTGCGGTCGCACTGTCGATCTCGTTCCTCTGCTCGATCCTCGAAGCAGTCTTTCTCTCCATATCGCACTCGCACGTCGCGCTCCTCAAAAATCGCGGCGAGTGGGCCGGTGAATGGCTGGAGCGGGCTCGTCACAACGTCGAGGAGCCGATCGCGGCCATCCTCACGCTCAACACGATCGCGCACAC
>JAKMDG010000341.1 GCA_022428035.1 Longimicrobiales bacterium | reverse complement strand
GCCGAAGACTGCCGGGCCGGCCCATCGCCTCGGCCCGGCCGTCTTCGGCGCTGCCCGTGCGGGCAACCTCCGCAGCAGCCAAGGGTAAGCGCCGTTCAGCACAGAAGAGATTTCTACCAGAAGTTTTGGATGACCCTCCCGAGACCCGCCACGCTCCGGAACTGGTGCGGCACCGGTATCATCGCTCTGTGTGCGGCATGCAGTGACGCGACTCTCCCCGCAGACACGATCTACCTGAACGGCGACATCCTCACGGTGGATGACGCTCGTCCTGTGGTGGAGGCTGTCGCCGTCCGCGATGGCCTCATTGTCGCAGTCGGCAACGAGACCGATGTCCTTGAGCTACACGGCGAGTCCACGGTCATACGAGACCTCGGGGGGCGGACGATGGCACCCGGATTCATCGACGGGCATGCGCACTTCGGAGGGTTCGGCGCGCAGGCGGTGGGGGCGAACCTGCTGGCAGCACCCGACGGAAACGCGAACACCATCGATGATCTCGTTCGTGAAATGCAGCAGTACGAGGATCGGGAGGAGCTGGATCGAACCGGGTGGATCTACGGCATGGGCTACGACAACGCAGTCCTGGCCGAGGGGCGGCACCCTACGCGCGACGATCTCGACCGGGTGTCGACCGAGATTCCTGTCATGGCGATCCACATCTCGGGGCACATCATCGCCGTGAACAGTGCCGGTCTCCGAGCGATCGGCTTCTCGGCGGACACGGAGGACCCGGCGGGAGGCGTCATCCGACGCCGTGCGGGAAGCCGCGAACCCAACGGCGTACTCGAGGAACTGGCGGGAATCCCGGCCATGTTCGGCGTCCTGAGCCCGTCCGATATCGACGCCCAGATGTTCTTCATCAACCGTGGACTCGAGATCGCGAAGAGCTTCGGTCAGACCACGGTTCAGGAAGGGCGTGCCAACGCCGCAGCCCATGAGAGTCTCGCTCGAGCCGCAATGAGCGGCGCCTTCGATATCGATATCGTCACGTACATCGACTACGCGAGTCGTGAGGTCATCACCGACGAGTGGCACGGCGAAGAGTATCGCAACCGGTATCGGATCGGGGCCTCAAAGTCACACTCGACGGTTCGCCTCAGGGCCGGACCGCGTGGCGCACCGCGCCGTACCTGCTTCCGCCCGAGGGACAGGAGATGGGCTACCTCGGCTACCCCGCCCTGCCGGACGACAACCTGGTCATTTCGCTGCTGAGCGAGGCGTACGAGAAGGACTGGCAGGTGCTCACCCACACCAACGGCGACGCCGCCATCGACCAGCTGATCCGGACGCTGGGACAGGTGCATCAGGAGTATGACGAGAAGGATCGGCGCCATGTTTTGATTCACGGTCAGTTCATCCGCCAGGATCAACTCGACTCCCTCGTCGTCCTCGATCTGATGCCGTCACTTTTCCCCTTGCACACGTTCTACTGGGGTGACTGGTACGACGAGATCGTTGGACCGGAGCAGGCCCAGAGGATCTCCCCGATGCGGTCGGCGCTCGACCGTGGTCTGATCGCAACGAGCCACTCGGACGCTTCCGTCGCACTGCCGAACCTCATGCGCGTCATGGCCGCGACGGTGAATCGTACCTCCCGCGAAGGCCAGGTCATGGGGGAGACCGAACGCATTTCGCGCGAGGAGGCGTTGAAGCCGATCACCCTGTGGGGGGCCTATCAGCACTTCGAGGAAGACAGGAAGGGCTCGATCGAGGTCGGTAAGCTGGCCGATCTCGTGATCTTGTCGGACAACCCCCTCACGGTGGAGTCCTCGACCATTGGCAACATCGTCGTGCTCGAGACGATCAAGGAGGGCCGCTCGGTCTACCTCGCGCCTCAGGGCCAGGGGGACACGCCGGCCGAAGGCGGATAAACGGAGGTCGGTCCGTGACATGCCGGCCTTCGTTCACTAGCCTGCCGTGACCGATCACCCCGGCTCTTCGAGCTCTTCATGTTCCGTATTGCATGCACGGCTGTTCTTGGCCTCCTCCTGGCGTGTCAGCCGCCGAGCCCCGACTTCTCCTCCGTCTTCGACGGCTCCGGGGGTGCCTGGGTCGATCTGACGCACGCGTTCTCGGAATCCACCATCTACTGGCCGACCGACACGCTCGGATTCCAGTTCACGGAAGAAGCCTACGGCCAGACCGAGGGCGGTTGGTTCTACGCGTCGTATTCGTTCGGGTCGGCGGAACACGGGGGCACACACCTCGATGCGCCCATCCACTTCGCGGAAGGCCGACGGACGACGGACGAAATCCCGTTGAGCGGGCTGATCGGGCCTGCCGCGGTCATCGACGTGTCCGGGCGTGCGACTCCGGATTACCTGGTGACCATAGACGACCTCACCACATGGGAACGTGAGCATGGAGTCCTGCCGGACGGCGCCATGGTCCTGCTCCGAACAGGGTGGTCAGACCGTTGGGCTGACCGCACGGCGTATCTCGGTACGGACCTCACAGGCTCCGACGCAGTGCCCGAGCTTCACTTCCCCGGCCTCGCCCCCGAGGCGGCCCAGTGGCTCGTCGACACCCGAAGCATCGCGGGCATCGGGATCGACACACCGAGCATCGACTACGGGCAGTCCGCGGACTTCCAATCCCACGTCGCCCTGTACTCGGCGAACATTTCCGGCTTCGAGAACGTCGCGAACCTCGACCAGCTCCCCGCGACCGGAGCCTTCGTGGTCGCGCTGCCGATGAAGATCGAAGGTGGAAGTGGAGGGCCGCTGCGCATCGTGGCGTTCGTCCCGGACGGCCCGTGAGGTTGTCCTCCCCACGATCCCGGGCAGCACTGGTCGTCACGACACTCCTCGTGTGCGCTTCGTGCTCGGAGGTCCCCGCCCCACCGCCGCCGAATGTCGTCCTGATCTACGCAGACGACCTGGGCTGGCGAGATCTGGGCGTACAGGGGAGTCGGTATTACGAGACACCGAATATCGATCGGCTTGCCGCCCAGGGAATGCGCTTCACCGAGGCCTACGCAAACGCCCCAAACTGCGCGCCCAGTCGGGCCGCGCTCATCTCCGGACAGTACGCCCCGCGGACAGGGATCTATACGGTCGGCACGGCGGAGCGCGGGCCGGTCGAGTCCCGCGCCCTGATTCCCGTGGAAAACGAGACCACGCTCGACCTCGACGTGGTTACGATCGCCGAGGTGCTGGCAGCGGCGGGATACGCGACCGGTCACGCCGGGAAGTGGCACCTGGGGGGTGAGGGCTTCCTGCCCGAAGACCAGGGGTTCACATGGTCGATCGCCGGAAACGAGGCCGGGGCTCCACCAGACTACTTCTATCCGTATGCGCGAGGAGACCGTCGCGTGCCCGGACTCGAAGGCGGAGCGGAGGGCGAGTACCTGCCGGACCGCCTCGTCGATGAAAGCATCGACTTCATCAACCGGGAGCAGGACGGCCCGTTCTTCCTCTACCTCTCGCACTACACGGTCCACACGCCGATCCAGGCCAAGCCTGAGATCACGGAACGATATCGTGACAAGGAGCCCGCGGACGGACACGAGAACCCGACGTATGCGGCCATGATCGAGAGTCTGGACCAAGGGGTCGGCCGGATCCTCGAGGCGCTCGAGCAGCGTGGGCTGTCCGAGAATACGGTCGTGATCTTCGCCTCGGACAACGGAGGCTTCGGGCCGGTCACATCGATGTCCCCGCTGCGGGGATCGAAGGGTATGCTCTACGAGGGCGGGATCCGGACACCACTGATTGTCCGCTGGCCAGGTCAGGTCGAGGACGGCGTGACGTCCAGGACCCCGGTGATCGGCCTCGACCTCTACCCGACCCTGGTCGAGCTCGCAGGTACCAACCCGCCCCCGGACCAGCCCCTCGATGGCGTCAGCCTGGTGCCTGTGCTCAGGGGCTCGAGTGATGTCCCGGAGCGGGACCTGATCTGGCACTTCCCGGCATACCTCCAGGCCGACCGCTCCGTTGTCGGCACATGGCGCACCACACCCGCGAGTACCCTGCGCAGGGGTCGGTACAAGCTGATCCACTTCTTCGAAGATGAACGTTCGGAGGTCTACGACCTGTCCGTCGACGCGTCGGAGATGAACGACCTGTCTACTCAGCGCCCCGAGTTGACTGAAGAGCTTTTGAACGGACTACAGTCCTGGTGGGCGGACGTCGACGCGTTCGTGCCGTCACGCCCGAATCCCCTGTACGGTGGCGAGACGAAATGATGGATCGTCGCGAGAGTCTGAAGCTGCTTATGCTCGCGGCGGTGGGGTCAGAATCGCTGAGCGCCCAGCTCCTGGCGGGCCAGGAATCCGGATTCGTGAGCCAATGGCACGAGTGGCCGGACGTCCGGTGGGCCGGGCCCGAGTACTGGGGCAACCGGCTCCAGGACTGGAGGATCTCGAGCGGAGCGCTCGTGTGCAGTGTGCGAGGACCCAACCGCACGCTCCACTGTCTGACGCATACCGCGACACACCCCGAGTTCACGACGTCCGTCGAGGTGAAGCGTCCTGGCGAGGGATCCGGTTCGATCACAGGGTTTCGGCTCGGCCTGAAGGGCCGAGTGGACGATGTTCGTTCGGCCGCGGTCCACGGCACAGGTGTGGACGTGGGCATCGACGGATCAGGCGAACTCGTGATCGGAGATCAGCGCTCGTCGGGTGCCGGTCTGGCCCAGGTCGTACGTCCCGCCTCGGGTGCACTGCGCCTGGAGGCGACCGTGACCGGCTCGGGAGCGACCGTACAGGTCACGCTGCGCGCGCGATCGGCAGCTGATGGTTCGGAACTGGCCAGCTTCGTCCGCGACGATCTTCCGGCAGATGACCTGATCGGAAATCTCGCCCTCCTCAGCCACGTCGATCGCGGCGGGGATGGAGCAGGTGCGGTCTTCAGCCTCTGGATGATTTCCGGTCGCGGCATCTCCGAGAACCCGGATGCCATCTTCGGCCCGATCATGTTCGCGCAGTACACGGCACATGCGGGGATTCTGAAGCTGACGGCCCAGCTCGCTCCGGTCGACGGAATCGAGGGTGTCCGCTGCGGGCTGGATGTCCGGTCGCGGGACGGTCGATGGACGACGGTCGCGGCGGCGGGCATGGACGTCCTTTCGCGCACCGCGCGCTTCCGTGTGGAGGGCTGGGACGGGCGTCGATCCACCGAGTATCGGGTGCAGCTCACGGTTCCCCTCGCGAGCGGTCCGCGGACGTTCGTCTACGCCGGTACGATCGCGGCAGAACCCGACCGTCTGGCTCCCGTCCGCGCGGCCGTCTTCAGTTGCAATGCCGACCACGGCTTCCCCGATGCGGACGTGGCTCGCCATGTCTCCCTGCATCGCCCCGACCTCGCACTCTTCCTTGGCGATCAGTTCTACGAGGGGTCCGGAGGATTCGGAATCCAGACGGACTCGATCGAGACCGCCGCGCTCGACATGCTCCACAAGTGGTACATGTTCGGGTGGTCGTACCGGGAGATCTTCCGTCACGTCCCGGCCGCCTTCATTCCCGACGACCACGACGTCTACCACGGCAATATCTGGGGCGAGGGCGGACGACACGCCCCAACAGAGGAAGGGTGGGGCGCGGTCGCCCAGGATCAGGGTGGCTACAAGATGCCGCCCGAGTGGGTCAACGCGGTGCAGCTCGCCCAGACGAGTCATCTCCCGGATCCCTACGATCCCGCACCGGTCGATCAGGGCATCGGCGTCTACTACACGCGCTGGGACTACGGGGGCGTGAGCTTTGCGATCCTCGAGGACCGGAAGTTCAAGTCGTCTCCGTCGAACGTGATGCCGCGCGAGGCCGACGTCCTCAACGGCTGGATCCAGAACCCCGACTTCGATGCGCGCTCACTCCGTGACCCGGTGGGCGCCGAGCTGCTGGGACTGCGGCAGATGGACTTCCTGGAGGAGTGGGCCGAGGACTGGAGCGGCGGGGCGTACATGAAGGTCGTGATATCCCAGACCAACTTCGCTGCGGTCCATTCGATTCCTCGAGACGCCATGAGTGGCGCCGTTCTCCCCTCCCTGCCCATGCCGAGGCCAGGCACGTACGTGGATGGAGACAAGGTCGCCGCCGACATGGACTCGAACGGCTGGCCCGCCGCGAAACGGGACGATGTCCTGCGCATTATGCAGCGGTGCTCGGCATTCCACATTGCCGGCGACCAGCACCTCGCCACCGTCGTCCGCCACGGCATCGACGAGTTCGGTGACGCCGGCTTCAGCTTCACGGGCCCGGCACTCAACAACATCTGGCCCCGGCGCTGGTGGCCGCCTCGGGAAGACCGGCAGGCTCCACTCGATCCGCAGGGCCCGGAGTACACGGGAGACTTCTTCGACGGCTTCGGCAATCGCGTGACCGTACACGCATCGGCCAATCCCCGGGCAACCGGGCTGCAACCCGCGATCCTGCACGACCGGGTGACCGGATACGGCATCGTCATCTTCGACAAGGCGAACGCGCAGATCACGATGGAGTGCTGGCCTCGTCACGTCGATCCGTCGCGAGCCGACGCCCGGCAATTCGAGGATTGGCCGATCACCATCGATGGCGACAGCGGGGATGGGCGTACTCCGCTCGGGCACCTTCCCACGGTTCGCGTGCATGGACTGGAAGACGCTGTGGTCGAGGTGCGTACCGCACCGGGCGAACCGGTCTACACGCGGCGTATTCGCGGTTTGGAGTACACGCCTCCAGTGTTCGAGCCCGGGACACATGTGGTGCGCGTCGGCGACCCCGATTCTGGTCGATGGCTCGAGCGTACGGTCGAGCAAGGGGCCTGGGGAGCTGGGGAGCTGGACTTCGATTTCATCGACTGATCAGGACCGGCCAGCCCGTCGAGATCGTAATGTTCAGCGAGGGGATGGACCGTAGCCTCGGTCACCTCCTCTGGTCCCCAGTCCACGACAGATTTCGTCCAGAGCGAGTCAGGGCCTATCGTGCTCTCTGGCAATCTCCCCCATCGGCGTCGCTCCACAGTCTCCCTCTCGCCGCCCCCGACCCTCATTCGCTAACGATCCATGAGCCCATTGAACCCGTCCTCTCCCCGTCACCTCTTCGCGGCCGCGGCCCTCTCGGCGTTAGTCCTGGTCGCGGCACCTCTCTCTGCGCAGGACGAGTCCATCCGTACGCTCGTCACCGCGGATCGACTGATCGACGGCTTCGGGAACGTGCAGCAACCCGGCGCTGTGCTTGTTGAAGGAGAACGGATCGTCGCCGTGGGTGACGCCGCACGGAGTCAGGACCACGACGATCGTGTCGACCTGGGTGACGCGACGCTCATGCCCGGACTGATCGACCTGCACACAC
>JAKMDG010000334.1 GCA_022428035.1 Longimicrobiales bacterium | reverse complement strand
GATCACGCTCATCATTACCGGTGGCCTCCGGACCGAATCTGATTTCGTAAAGGCGCTGGCCCTCGGAGCCGATGGCGGCGCCGTGTCGAATTCGGCTCTTCAGGCGATCGGATGTCTCGGCATGAGGGCCTGCCACTCCAACAACTGCCCCGTGGGGATCGCAACCCAGAAGAAAGACCTGCGCGCCCGACTCATCGTGGAGGAGTCAGCCCGACGACTCGACAACTGGTTCCGCGCAACGACCGAGCTCATGCAGGTTCTCGCTCGCGCCTGTGGCCACCGCCACCTCGGGGACTTCGGGGCACGGGATCTGACCACGTGGAAGAAGGACATCTCGGAACTCACGGGCGTACGTTTCGGTGGAATCGGCTGACCGCAGGACACCCAGGCTGCGGCGCCTCAGCTCCGAACCTGCCCCTCTCCCAGCACCACGAACTTGCGCGTGGTGAGTTCGTTCGCGCCCATCGGCCCGTAGGCGTGCAACTTCGACGTGGAGATCCCGATCTCTGCACCGAGGCCCAGCTCACCGCCGTCGGCAAACCGTGTGCTCGCGTTCACGACAACCGTCGACGACTGAATCGCGCCGATAAAGATCTCGGCTGCTGCAGGATCATCCGTGACGATGGCTTCCGTATGTCCCGACCCATACCGCGCGATGTGATCGACGGCCTGCTCCAGATCGTCGACCACGCGCACCGATAGAATCAGGTCGAGATACTCCTCAGACCAGTCTCCATCCGCGGCGGGTACGGCTGGGATCCCCGCGCTGCGGAGGATGGACAGGGTGCGCGGGCAACCACGTAGCTCGACGCCCTCCGCGACAAGGCGGGTCGCGATCTCGGGAAGGTGCGAAGCGGCAGCCGAATGGAGGAGAAGCGTCTCCGCGGCGTTGCAGACGCCCGGCCGCTGGACTTTGGCGTTATGCGCTATGTCCGAAGCCCTGTCGAGCGGAGCACTTTCGTCGATATAGACGTGGCAGACTCCCTTGTAGTGCTGTAGCACCGGGATGCGACTCCTGGACGTTACAGCACGGATCAGGCCCTCTCCTCCGCGTGGTATCACGAGGTCGATTTCATCTTCCTTTGTCAGGAGAACGTCGATCGCCTCGCGGTCCGTAACCGGGATGAGTTGTACCGCCTGTTCGGGTAACGCGCTCGCAGAGAGTCCCATCTCCACGGCACCTGCGATCGCACGGTTCGTGTGGATCGCTTCGGACCCACCGCGCAGAATGACCGCGTTCCCGGCCTTCAGGCAGAGCGCGGCCGCGTCAGCAGTAACATTCGGTCGACTCTCGTAGATCATCGCGATGACGCCCAGCGGGATACGCATGCGAGCCACCCGCAGTCCGTTGGGCCGCACCAGCTCGTCCTCCAGGCCACCGAGTGGGTCCGGCTGGTCCGCCACCTCACGCACCGCCGCCGCCAGCTTCGCCACGCCGCTGGCGTCGAGCTCGAGGCGATTCCGCATCGCCCCGGTGATCCCGTTTCGGTCGGCACTGGCGAGATCGACCCCGTTCGCGCCCACAATCACCGAGGACTCGACTTCGATCGCGTCTGCGATCGCATGAAGCGCCATCGTGCGCTCCGAGGCCGTAGACCGAGCCATCTTGAGCCCTGCCGCTCTCGCTTCCGCGGCCATCGCGTCGATCACCTCCGCAACCGGCGCCTCTGTACTCGACGTCATGCCGGGACCTCCTCTCTGGCAAGCACCATGCGGTCTGGCCGCATGACGACGGTGCCGGTCTCCATGCCGAGTACGATCTTCACCTCATCGGTGTGCATACCCCGGATGCGCTCGACGTCGCGATCGTCGAAACGGACGATGCCGCGCGCCTGCTCTACCCCCTGGCCATCGACGACCGCAACGAGATCACCACGGCGGAACCGCCCGCCCACGCCGATTACGCCTCGCGGAAGAAGGCTGGCCCGACGCCGGAGCGCGCGCACGGCGCCATCGTCGATGACAAGCCAACCAGTGAGTCCCTTCTGGACAGCCATCCAGTGGCGACGTGCCCCCAGAGGTTGGGCGTGCGGCTCGATTCGGGTTCCGACCGCTTTGCCCTGCAGCACGGCGTCGATGACGGAGGGGTCGGCTCCTGCAGCAATGACCGTAGGCACCCCGTAGCGCCCCGCACGCTCCGCAGCCTCCAGCTTCGTCTCCATGCCACCTGTCGACACGATCTCCTTCTTGCCGAAGCACAGTGCCCGCAGTTCCTCCGCACTGGATGCCCGTGTCACGACTCGTGCCCTAGGGTCTTCGTCTGGATCCCGGTCGTAAACCCCCGGCACGTCCGTCAGGAGCGCGAGCAGATCGGCGTCCACCAGCGCCGCCGTCATGGCCGCCAGATTGTCGTTGTCACCCACGACGATCTCGTCAACGCTCACCGTGTCGTTCTCGTTGACGATCGGCACCACACCTGCCTGAAGAAGTGCCCGCAGAGCCCTGCGCGCGGCGACGTATCGCTTACGATCAGTCAGGCCATCATTCGTGAGAAGAACCTGACCCACGCTCAGGCCTACCCCGTGAAAGGCATCACTCCACAGCTTCATCAGCCGCCCCTGACCGACCGCCGCGGCGGCCTGACGATCAGCGATCCGGGTCGGCGGCGTCGCATGTCCTAGAGCTCGGAAGCCCGCGGCAACGGCGCCACTGGACACAATCACGACGTCCCGATCCCCGGACGCCGCAACTGCGCGAGCCACGGTCGCCATCCGCTCGGTATCAAGCTCGGCGGTACCGTTCGTCAGCAGGCGGCTTCCAAATTTTAGAACGACCGTACTGCGCGATGAATTATTCATTCCTAATGCATAATCTACCAATCAACGCTCGTGCAACCCCACTCATGCGTCGACAAACGTCCAGAGGGGTCGCGCCGACCGGCCTCAACAGTGCACATTCTGGCGCGACGGCCCCCAACACCTCCGAGTTTCTCCTTTGAGCCTCCCTCTCGTCGTCCTGGCAGCCGGTCTTTCGACCCGGTACGGCCGCCTCAAACAGCTCGACCCTCTCGGCCCCGGTGGCGAGGCCATCATGGACTTCAATGTCTATGACGCGGCCCGCGCAGGGTTCACCTCGGTCACCTACGTGGTACGACGGGAAATTCTCGAGGACGTGCAGCGACATGTAGATGGTACGATTGGAGGCGTGTTCGAAACCAACTTCGTGTGCCAGGAGCTCCACGAGCTGCCCGACGGCTTTCGAGCTCCGCCCGACCGACTGAAGCCATGGGGAACGGCCCATGCTGTCCTCTCTGCCGCGACTCACGTCGAGGGGGCGTTCGCCGTCTGCAACGCCGACGACCTGTACGGTGAGGGAGCGTTCAGTCTCGTCTTCGATCAGATGAATCAGTCTACACCGGACGCGGAGGCCGCTCTGGTCGGATACACCCTGGACAAGACCCTGTCGGGCGCAGGTGGGGTCGCGCGCGGGGTTTGCGTGCTTGGTCGGAATGATCTGCTGGAGCGGGTCACTGAGGTCCAGAACATCCAACGAGCTGATCGCTGGATTACGGGCACCACGACCGATGGGTCTCCAGTCGAGCTCACGGGGAACGAGGTGACGTCAATGAATCTCTGGGGCTTCACACCCTCTGTGATCGAGCTCCTGAGACGACAATTCCGCCAGTTCCTGGAGTACTGGGGAGCCGACACCCAGGCCGAGTGTTTCCTGTCGACGTCACTGAACGCTCAGATCGAGCTCGAAGCGACGCGCGTGCGCGTCCTGCGAGCCCCAGACACATGGTTCGGTGTGACGCACGCGGCTGACCGAGCCCGTTCCGAGGCGATCCTTCGAGAACGGGTCGCCTCCGGGGTCTATCCAGCACGTCTCGCCGACGCCCTCGTACGACTGGGATGACATGATGCAACTGACGACACTCGACTGGACCGTCATCGCAGCCTACGGCCTCATTGCTGTCACCATCGGGCTCTGGTTCGCACGCCGAGCCGGGAGCGAGTCCGACGAGTTCTTTCTGGGCGGCCGTTCCATGCCATGGTGGCTGCTCGGCACGTCGATGGTCGCCACCACGTTCTCGACGGATACACCGAACCTCGTGACTGACCTCGTCCGCTCGGGCGGGGTGAGTCAAAACTGGGTGTGGTGGGCATTTGTGATCACGGGAATGTGCACCGTCTTCTTCTACGCCAAGCTGTGGCGGCGCTCAGGAATTTCGACAGACGTGGGCTTCTATGAGCTGCGCTATTCCGGTAAGCCCGCGGCGTTCCTTCGTGGGTTTCGTGCCCTGTACCTGGGCGTCTTCTTCAACTGCATGATTATGGCGACGGTGACGCTCGCCGCGATCAAGATCGGTGGCGTCCTCCTTGGGGCGTCGAAGTACGAGGTCGTGCTTGTTGCCGGTGCGGTGACCGCGCTGTACTCGGCGACCTCCGGTCTGTGGGGGGTCGTCGTCACGGACCTGATTCTCTTCGCAGTGGCGATGATCGGTTCGGTCGCGGCCGCATGGTACGCCCTGGCTCAGCCGGAGGTGGGTGGTATGGTCGGGCTGTTCAGTGACCCGGCTGTCGCCGACAAGCTCTCGCTATTGCCCGATTTCTCTGACTGGAGGACAGCGTCCACGGTCTTCATCATCCCGATTGCAGTCCAGTGGTGGAGCACATGGTACCCGGGCGCCGAGCCAGGTGGCGGAGGCTACGTCGCTCAGCGCATGCTGGCCGCGAAGGATGAGAGCCACGCGATGAAAGCGACGCTCTGGTTCAACATCGCTCACTACGCGCTTCGACCCTGGCCATGGATCATCGTCGCGCTCGCGTCGCTGATCGTGTATCCGACGCTGGACTCCATCCAGGCGGCCTTCCCACACATCGATCCGTCGATTGTCCGAAACGACCTCGCGTATCCCGCGATGCTCATCTTCCTCCCCTCGGGGCTGCTGGGGCTTGTCGTCGCCTCGCTGGCGGCGGCCTACATGTCGACGATCAGTACTCATCTCAACTGGGGGGCCTCCTACCTCGTCGACGACGTCTACCGACGCTTCATTGCGCCCGACGAAGACGAGAAGCAGTACGTGCGCGTGGGACGGATCGCCACGGTCGCGCTGGTCGTAGTCGCCGGCGTGATCTCACTCTGGCTGGAGAACGCACTGCAGGCGTTCCAGATCCTGCTCCAGATCGGCGCTGGCACAGGGCTGGTCTTCCTGCTTCGGTGGTTCTGGTGGCGCATCAATGTGTGGAGCGAGCTCTCCGCGATGATCATCTCGTTCCTCGTCGCCGTCTACTTCCAGTTCGGCCACGGCGCACTCGGCTTCGAGGCTGTAGACCCTTCCCTGCAGCTCGTGCTCGGCGTAGTCATCACGTCCATAGGATGGTTGACGGTGACTCTGCTCACGCCACCTGCCGACGCGGAAACGCTGGCTTCGTTTCACGGGCTCATCCGCCCCATGGGGAACGGATGGGCGGGAGCGGGTCTTGGACTGAGTGAGGAGGACCGAAGCGCGGACAGTCCTGCAGCGGCCTTCCTCGCCTGGTTCCTCGGTGTCACGGTCGTCTACGGAGCCGTGCTCGGCACCGGATACGTCCTCTACGGACGGACGTTACTCGCCGCCGTGTGTCTCGGCGCCGCCGCCATCGCGTCCTTCGCGTTGATCAAGACACTGCCTCGGGTCGGCTTGACCTGACCGCCGAGCCGAACTGGTGTCAGGCTCGAACGTCGCTGACCCACCAGTAGCGGAACGCGATCGGCATCAGCTTCCAGAGCAGCGCCACGAAGAACACGAGCGCAATGAAGCCGGTGGCGGCGAAGAGGATGCCGTTCCACATCGGCAGCCAGGCCAGCGGAACGTAGACCTCACCCGGAGCGAAGCCGGCTCGGTTCACGCCGGTGATCGTCCCGGAGACGTGAAGCCAACCGACCAGCGCCGCGACCCCCAGGTTCAACCCGACCACAATGCGCCGCATGTCCAACGTGTGGAGCACCCCCGCCGCCTCTTCCCCTTCACGAGCCGCGAGGTGTTCGCCGAGAATCCAGATGATGGCCCCGATGAGGACCATCGTGTCGATGCCGATCGTCGCACCCATCGCGTGACCCGTGACGGCGTACGTTCCGTGGATGATGCCGTTGAGCGGTGGAACCGAGATCAGGATCGCAGAAAGCAGGATGAACACCGACCAATACTTCGAAGCGGCGAAGGATCCACGTGCCGCACAAAACGCGCGATCCTCAGTGGTACGCATGACCCTCAGAAGATCGTAGGTCGCGCGACAGAGGATGGAGATCTCCATCATGCTGACGACGAAGGAGATCCACTTGACCAGGTGATCCTGAGGCAGATGGTACGTATGGTGCGCGAAGTTGGTGAACGAGTTCAACAAGCCCACACCGAACAAGGCGTACGCTACTGGCGAATGCCCGTATTCCGGGTCCCGACTGATGCGCTCGCCGATATAGATGATCGAGCCGTACACGAACAGGTTGAACGCGCCGACGAGGGTTCCCGTGGCCTTCCACTGCACCTGAAGATCCTGCAGGGGGTTCGAGAAGATCCCCGGAAGCATGTACAGATGCTGCTCAACGAAGGTGACGATGAAAAAGAGCATACCGACGCCCCACATCGTCAGGTAGAGCGGCCGCTCAAAGAAGTTCGGCCCCGCCACGCGGAAGAAGTTCCAGGCATAGCAGATCCAGCCCATCAGGATCAAAACGCTGAAGATCGGATGGAAACCGACGTATTCACGTCCTGAGCCAACCCCGAGCATCAATGTGACGATGATCCCCAGACCGGCGATGGACCAGCACAGCACCTGAACCCGAAGTCGGATCCGATCTCCCCGCGTCGCCGTACCGCCGTAGTCCTGGAGCCAACGATGGACAACCGCCACGCCACCGAGGAAGATCCAGGCAGACGCGAAGGTCGTGTGAACGGGGCGTAGCTGACGCAGATCCAGGCCAAGGGACTGGAATGCCGGTGCGAGCGAGGGAATCGAATACAGCGCGCCGAGGATTCCGCCCACCAGCGTAACCGCGAGCGCGATCAGCCCTCCACGAATGAACAGTATCGTCGCGAACTGACGGACCGGATCACCCGCCTCGAAGGGCAACCAGACCCCACCGGTCGGTGCCTGCGGCGTACCGTGTGCCGCTCTCTCGACAGGCCGTTCGAGGGTGGCGGTCGCGTCGGGACTCATCGGAACTCCCACCAGTCGAGCCGGGACCAGTCCACCTGTCGTTCGCGCTGTCGCAGCTCCCAGTCGGACATCAAGTCGGCGCGATGATCGTTCAGCCAACCGAAGTACTCGATGAGCTGGTCCCGCTGAGTAGCGGACAGCGCCGGAGAAGGGGGTGGCATGCCTAGCTCTGGCCTGCCGTTCGTGAGTACCTCGTGGAGCTCGGCGTCATCGAGGCGCTGCGACACCATGGACAGGTCCGGAGCCCCAACGACGGACGTCTGGAAGGGAAAGTGGCACGCGGAACAGACGCCCGAAGCGAACGCTTCGAAGCCCGCGAGCGCGACAGGTGACACCTCCTCGCGCACGACAGCGTCAAACGCGCCCTGAGGCGTCACCGAGGTCGCCGGGTCACCAAGCCGGAGTTGGCCTCTCCCGACATCCGGCCGATCGATCTCCTCGAGGAACGACCTCATGGACCGGATCTGTTCGGCGTCATACTGATATGCCGGCATCTGTCCGCTGCCCACGGTAAGAAGCGAAGTCAGCCGCGTCTCGTCGATGCGGCTCGAAGCATTCGTCAGGTCCGGGCCGAGGAATCCTCCCTGACCCCACAACTGATGACAGACCTGACACGAGCCGTCGTGGAAGAGTTCGCGACCCTCGACCGCGTCTGCAGAAAGCTCGATGTCGACGTCATCCGAATACACGAGGCCCGTTTGGATCGCAAAGCATACGACCAGAACGGACAACATGGCTTTCTTGGAGGAGGGTTCGAACATTCGAGTTGGACTTCGGTGATCGTTCAGCACGTGAAGATTGTGGTTCAACGGGTCGAGTCAAGCTCGACCCGCCTGTTGTGCACGGACGAACGAGCGCGCTTCCGCACGCTGGGAAGCGGCTTAAATCTCGCGAATGGAAGCACCTCGACACGGCGTAGCCTCGAAGAGCTGTTCTTCACGCCTTCCCGTCCGGTCGCGCTGACCAAAATACTCGGTCACGAGCGTCTCGAGCACCTCGCCGACAGTCGAGCGATTCGCCAGCGCGACGACGCAACCACCGAAGCCAGCGCCGGTCAATCGAGCCCCGGCCGCGCCTCCCTTCGTCGCGACAGCAACGAGTTCATCGAGCGCCGGAGTACTCACGTGGTAGTCGATCCTGAGCGACTCATGCGAGTCAGCCATCAGCGCACCGAAGCCCTGGAGATCGGCAGCGAGCATTCGACCCACCGCCTCTTCGACCCGAGCCGCCTCGGTGACCGCGTGTCGGAACCGACGGAGAAGACTTCCCTGCAACACCTGCTCGGCGATCTTGATCAGGGTTCCCGCATCGATGGCGCTACATAGATCCGGATACGTTGTGTCCGGTTGAGTCGTGATGTTCTGGGTGGCCAGATGTCGCGTCATGATACGAAGCGCTTCATCGCACTCGTTCCGACGCTGGTTATACGCATCACGAAGCGCACCCGACTTCTCTGCGACCTCGCCCGAATCCGCGACGATGAAGCACCAGTCGTCCGGTACCAAGACATGTCGCAGGCGAAGCGGATGGAACGTGATCTTCGCGGCGCATCGATCACGCGCCCCCAGGGAAATCGCCTGATCCATACCCCCACCCTGCGTGCCCACGTATTGCTCCGCATCAGCCATCACGCCAGCAAGCGTGCGGGGCTCGGTCGACACCTCGTTGATGTGGGCGAGCGCAAGCCCGACCGCGTTCACGATGGCAGAAGAGGAGGACAGCCCGGCTGCGACAGGGATGTCAGACTGCAGAACGCCGTCGAACCCCCGCCGGATAGCGAACCGTTGGGCGAGTTCCTGAGCAGGCGCTTTCGCGTAGTTCCCCCACGACCCCTTCTCCCACGGCTCGATCTCCTGTTCGATCTCGAAGTCGATCGGCGCAAAGCGATCGTCATTCGACCGCAGGCGTACGGTCTGATCGTCACGCGGGCGCAGGACGAGCCGCACTTCGCGCTGCAACGCCATGGGAAACACCGGCAGTCCGTTGTAGTCGATATGCTCCCCGATCAGGTTTACCCTGCCCGGCGCCCGCACGAGGAGTGTGGGCGGGGACCCGTACGTCTCCTCGAACACATCCTCGAGCATGCTCACTCGACGACGGGCGCCCCCAGGAACTCCAGACGTGGCCACTCAGCCC
>JAKMDG010000498.1 GCA_022428035.1 Longimicrobiales bacterium | reverse complement strand
GTCCCAGCTCCATCCACGGGAGCGGATGATCATGCTCCGCGTGGAACGTTGTGTCCGTCGGAAGAAAGTGTGTCGCGACCACCACGGTCTCTGCTCCGCGCGGAAACATGGCGATCTGCCCGTCCATGGGCAGCAGCACCGGGGCGTAGGCGGGCGCGTAAAGGCTACGAGGTGAGGTGCGATCAGCACGCAGGTCCTCCGAGGTCATCGTCGTCGGGCGCTCGAGAGCTTCACCCGGCGGCATGAAGTCACGGCCCTCGGGATGCTGATGACCGACGGCGTCATCCTCCGGGTCAAAGCCACGTCCGGGGCGTCGTTCCCAACCCATTTCCCACCCATTTCGAACCGTCAGCTGCTCGAGGTCACGACCCCATGGCAGGAGGAAGGGATTCCGCGCCCCCGCACGTATGCCCGATGCCGTCCAGCGCGCATAATGCTCGGTGCGGCGATCGTTGCCAGGCACGAGATAAAGCGGGTCAGCCAGAGTCCAGAGTCGATCGATCAGCTCACCGCGTGCCGTTCGATCCTCCTTGAGATCGTCCAGGAGCCCCCGCCCTTTCGAATCCACAGACCAGCGCGGTACCCGCCACTCATCGGCCTGCGTGGGATCCATACCCTCGAGTGCTGACTCGAACGCAGTCAGCGAGGCGCCATAGTCACCGATCGTCTGCAACGCGAGGCCACGCAACGCGTCGCACCACCACCCATGGGAATCGTTGCACTCTGTCGCGACGGTCAGCGCGGCAGCAGCGTCTCCGCCCTCGATCCGGTACCAGACTCGCTGACCCAGAATCCAGTCGCTGCCCGGTGCCCACACCTGCATGGAGTCCAGCCGCTCGAGAAGGCGGGCTCGCATCCGAACGATTTCGTCGTCCTCGGGGACCGGGTACCACTCACCCTCGGAGTACGTCGTACAGATTCGTCCGATGACCTCGTCGCAGTCTCCACCGAAGCTGGTGAGATTGACCGGCAAGTAGCGGATCCGTCGGCGCTCGAAACTGGCCTGCGCCGCTCGAGCCGAGGAGACGATATCCGTCTGGTCCACGGTGCCGAGGTGCACGGCCTGGCCGTACGCCGGAAGCGCAAGCACGAACGTGACCGTCGCCACGGCCCACAAGGGCAATCCAGCCGTCGGAAGTGCAAGCGAGCCCGTCATGACCGGAAGCTACAGGGGCGCGACGGCGGTGGCGAAGCGAATGAATTGGCCCGGGTGGACTCGAACCACCGTTACCGGTTCCAAAGACCGGGGTCTTGCCATTAGACGACGGGCCAGCGTCGGAATGCTATCAGAACGGGCGCGCGCGCTTCAACCCCCTCTCGAGCCAAGTGAGCAGGTTCTTTACTTCAGATCGACGTCCGGCATTCGTGTGAGCGTCGCGCATGATATCACGGGCCACCCGAGAGAACGTGACAATGTAGCGCACTCCCGGCCGGTATCAGCGGCAGCACGAGCATCGCAGAAGAGCCCGAACGATGCGGCCCCACTCCCCGACAGCATCGCGAGCCGGGCACCGGCACCCCGCAGCGCGGCAAGCGATTGCGCCACCGGTGGATTCGCCGCAGCAACGGTGGTCTCGAAGTCGTTGACCGCCAGTCCGTTGAGCAGTTCGTCCCATGAGACGAGTGCGTCGAGCTTGGGTAGGGAGACGGGCGGCGCTCCAGCGCGAGAGGCGGCGAGGGCCTCGTACGCGAAACCTGTTGCGACGTGCACGGGTGGCAGCGCCAGCGCCAGCCGACGCTCGGGTAACGCCGCCACCGCCTCGATACGCTCTCCACGTCCTCGCCCTATGGCCGTCGGGGATGTACCGAGGAAAAAGGTGATGTCGGATCCGAGTCGCGAGGCCATCTGGTGCAACGCGTCGCGGTCGGCAAAACCGCTCAGCGCTGCAAGGCAACGCAACACAGCGGCGGCATCAGACGACCCACCACCGAGGCCGGCACCGGCTGGGACGTGTTTCGTCAGGTGGATTGAGACCGCTCCCCGGTGGCCACTCGTCCCGAGAAACGCTGATGCCGCTCTCCACGCCAGGTTCTGTTCGACGGGGCCCAGGTCGGGACCATCCACAACCAGATTCACCTCGTTGGCCGCATCACGGACCGAGCGATCCACCGGGTGAAATTCGACCTCCACTTCGTCAGCAAGCGACACCGCCTGGAAGATCGTGATCAGCTCGTGAAAACCGTCGCCGCGCTTCGCTCCGATTCGCAGGACGAGGTTGACCTTGGCCGGAGCGAGTGTCCGCGCCGTCGTGGCTGCGTCAGCCTCCATGTTCTCCCTCGGCAGATACGCCCATAACCTCGTCATCGTCACCCCAGGTCGCCTCCTCCTGAGCTTCGTGCACCTCTT
>JAKMDG010000303.1 GCA_022428035.1 Longimicrobiales bacterium | reverse complement strand
GTCCGTGACTTTGCGCCGGAGTGGCCTGACCAGGAACCACATGGTTGAGGCGAGGAGCGTGAACCAGGTCAGCACCCGCAGTGCGATGACGGTGTCTGCATCGAACCGGGCGCGCTCGAGCCCGATTGCGGCGAGGAAGGTCACGCCGGCCGTGAGTGCTACGACCCACATCAGACCTCGGAGGGCGAGACGCACGCGCCACCGCCAGCGAACGCCACGAACGACGTCGCTGATCCGATTTTGAACCTGACGCTTTTCTGATTCCCTCATGTGCCTCTCCCGTTGCGACCTTGCGAACCTACTTCTGATTCGCCGAGGCCCGCCAATACCCGTCCGCACTCCGACGAGCGATTCCCGTCTCGATCATCGGTTCCCTCAATCTCCTAACCCGTGACGACTCCGGCGGCTCCCGTGGCGCGTCTCGACACCCAGTTCGAGATCACCGTCTCGAGGGCGAAGAGCGCCAGTGCCGCCGCGAGCAGCCAACGCCACAGCGACTGCCGCCGTTCCTGATCTTCTCTCTGGAGTTCCACGGCCTGGGTCAGCCGGGGACTCCCGTCGTCCACAATGGCGGGAGCCTCGATCTGGAGGGCTAACTCGTCGGGCTCTACCCGGCCGAGGTTCGACTCCTCCAGATCCACGTTGACGGCGATCACGAACGGGCGATCCGGATCCGTTCCCGGCTGTCGCACCGTGTAGAAGCCGTGCTCCTCAAGGGGCAGATAGCGCGGTCCATCCACGGCCGGAAGAGCGAGGTTCCCACCCATGGGCGAGAGCGCTACCTGATCCAGCCCTTCGACCAGACCCGCAGCCTCGGACGAGACGAGGCCAGCGGTCTCCAGCGCCTCCGGGTCAGCAACATCCACAACCTGGCCGGCCACGAACCAGGGCAGAGCCTCGCCGCGGCCACCTAGATACTCTGCCAGTCGATGAACGAAGGGCAGGTAGACGGGCTGAAGTGCGAGGTCGTTCCAGAACGAGTCGAGTGACGTAGTCCAGACCAGAACCCGCCCACGGCCGAGACGCAGCTCCGCGAGGGCAACCGAGCCGTCATCGAACCTCGCCAGGACCGCGGCTGAGTCGGAGGGTGCGAATGCACGTGCGCGGTAGAAGCGGGCCCCCGTGAAATCACCGCTGCGCGGTCCGGAGAAGACCTCGAACACGGGGTGCTCGTAGTCGAGGTACCCGAGCCGTCCACCTCGTCCCTGGAGTCGATCCTGCATGGCCCCGGGGGTACCGGGGAGCATGTCGGCCGCCGAAGCTGGCCACCCGCTGTCCTGACCCAGCGCAACGAGCACACCGCCCCCGTCCTCTACGAAGCTGCGGATCCGTTCGGCAGAGCCACCGTCGAGCTGGACGTCGTTGATGAAGACCGCTGCTGCGCCCTCGAGATCGACGGGGCGGACCGTACTGGAACGTCGGGACCGCACGTCGAAGCGTCCGTCATCGGAGATCCCGAGCGCGCCACGCAGGTACAGGCTGGGATCGGACGAGCCTCCTGCACCGTCCACGATCAACACGGAGAGTGCAGTGCCGGGCGAAAGTACGAAGTGGTGCGAGTCGTCAGCGCTCAGCGCATCATCGTCGAGCCGCACCGTTCCCGTCGTATGAGGCTGGGACAGGGTAAACGCCTGAAAGCTCACGGGCTGCGCATCGTTCGGAGCGAGCTCGATATCCACGGTCTGGATCTCCTGACCATCGAGCTCGAGCGATACGCTGGCGGTCCGAGGGGCCTCACCACCACGGCGAACGACCCTTGCCGTCGGCGTGATCCGTTCCCGGCCCGCGACGATCTGTCTCGGGAGAGTGACGTCCGAGACCATCAGATTGTCGATCGTGTCCTCGCCGCCCACTTCGATCGGAATCAGGGAACTCCCGGGAGGCAACCGGACCCCCTCGTCACCAGTCCAGCCATTACGCTGGAAGTCGCTGAGCAGGTAGACCTCACCCCGTGCGAGTGTGGACTCCTCGAGGATTGTCTGCGCGACCTTGAGGGCCGGACCGAACCTTGTAGCACCGGAACTCACCGTGACCGTGTCGAGTGCGCCCCTCAGGCGGGCCCGGTCCGAGGTAGAGCGTGCAACCACCTCGGCCCCGCGGGCGAACGTCACCAGTGACGCCCGGTCGAGCGGTCCGAGGTCACTGAGGATCGTCTCTGCCTGCGACCGCGCCTGCTCGATCTGATCCCCGATTTCCATACTGTAGGATCGGTCGAGGAGCACGACGATTTCACGTGGTCCGGCCGATCCCAGCGCGGCCCCCGAGCTCTGGTCGAGGAAGGGTCTGGCAAACGCTGCAGCGACGAGGGCGAGCGCGAGTGCGCGAAGGGAGAGAAGGAACCAGTGTTGGATTCGGCGTCGACGACGCTCCTGGTACGGGATCTTTTCCAGAAACATCAATGACGGGAAGTACACCACGTTACGCCGCTGTCTGCGCGTAAGGTGCACTGCGATCGGCACGACTACACCTGCAAAGCCGATGAGGAAAAGCGGTACCAGAAAGACGAGACTCATCGTGTCTTGCTCATCCGCTCACGGGCGAGGAGGTACTCGAAGAGCGCCGTATCGAGCGGCTTGGACGTATCGAGGAGTCGATAGTCGATCCTGTGGTCGGTAAAGCTCCTCTCGAGTGCGGCGAGGTGCGCGTTCATCATGGCGAGATAATCCGCGCGCAGCTTGCCGGGAATGACCGGGATCTGCTCACCGGTCTCCAAGTCCTCGAAGCCCGACGCCTCCTGGAACGGGAACTCGAGCTCGTACGGATCCATGACGTGAAACACGATGACGTCGTGACCGCGGGCCCGTAGTGGACCGAGCGCGCTCAACACGGCATCGGGCTCTTCGTAGAAGTCCGAGATGACGACCAGGATGCCTTTGCGGCCCAGCATTTCGGTGATCTTCAGGATCGGCTCGGCCAGAGAACCAGGCCGCCCTGCCTTTGCCCGATCGAGGGTGTGCAGGATTGTATCCAGGTGCTTCATCGAGGGCGGCACGTAGTCGACGACTTCGTGATCGAACGTGACGAGGCCGACCCGGTCTCGCTGCTTGTTCGAGAAGTACGTGAGACACGCGGCGAGATAACGTGCGTAGTCGAGCTTTGTAAGCGAGTGGCTTCCGTAGCTCATGGACGCGGACAGATCGAGCAGCACCGAGAAATTCGCGTTGGTATCCGCCTCGAACAGCTTGATATAGTGGCGGTCGCTGCGAGCGAAGAGCTTCCAGTCGATCCGACGGATGTCGTCGCCGGGCATGTACGGCCGGTGCTCGGCGAAGTCCATGCTGAACCCCAGGTAGGGCGAACGGTGGAGCCCGGTCAGGAATCCATCGACGACCGTACGCGCGAGCAGCTCCAGATTCCCGATCCGGCCGAGGACGGCCGGGTCGAGGAACTGAGTGCCTGCTGCCGAATGGCGGGGACGCGTGGTGGCCAAGGTATCGCCCTACATCCCCGAGGACGGCTGGGGTGCGTACTCGATCAGCATGTCCACGAGCTGTGACGCCGACTTCCCCTCGGACTCCGCGTGGAAGTTGGTCAGGACGCGGTGACGGAGCACTGGCTGAGCCAGGGCGCGGATGTCATCGAACGTGACGTGGTACCGACCCAGGGTCAGGGCTCGGGCTTTCGCACCGAGCACCAGGTATTGAGCCGCTCGTGGAGACGCGCCGTAGGCTACCCACTTCTTCACGAAGTCCGGGCCGTCGCCGTTGGCGTCAGGTCGCGTCAATCGGACGAGCCCGACTGCGTAACGGAGAACGGACTCTGATACCGGGACACGTCGCACCAGCTCCTGAAAACCAACCAGGTCGGGGCCCGTGACCGCATGGCTGAACTCCGGCTTCAGGTTCCCGGTCGTGGAGCGGATGACCTCCAGCTCTTCCTCTTCGGGCAAGTGCTCAATGGCGATCTCAAACATGAAGCGGTCGAGCTGTGCTTCGGGTAGGGGGTACGTTCCCTCGAGTTCGATCGGGTTCTGAGTCGCAAAGACGTAGAAGGGCTCATCGAGCGTGTAGGTGCGTCCCTGCACCGTGACGCGGTGCTCCTGCATCGCTTCGAGCAGAGCGGCCTGTGTCTTCGGAGGAGTTCGGTTGATCTCATCGGCCAGGACGATGTTCGAAAACACCGGGCCCGGAGAGAACACCATCGAGCGCCGGCCGGTATCCGGATCCTCCTGGATGATGTCCGTGCCTGTGATGTCTGACGGCATCAGGTCAGGGGTGAACTGAATCCGGGAAAACTTGAGGTCGACGACCTGAGCGATGCTGTGGATCAGCAGCGTCTTGGCCAGTCCCGGCACACCGATGAGGAGACTGTTGCCACCCACGAAGAGAGAGAGCAGGACCTGCTCGATGACCTCTTCCTGTCCAACGATCAGCTTTCGCAACTCACTGATCATCTGCTCGCGGCCGTGCTTCAGCTTGTCCGCCAGTGCTACATCGTTGGCATCGTCCAGCTGGACGGTTCCGATCGCGTCGTCAGCCAAGAGTGTTCTCCCTGAAGGGTTAGTGTGTCATGGCGTAGACGACGTAGTTCACGCCGAGCTTGTACGCCTCGTTGGCCAGATCGATGGGATAGTACCCGTAGTCTGAGAACTCCCAGTACTCGGCCATGTCATTGTTCGCGTTGATGATCACCATCAAGCGCTTCGTGATGTCGTTGTCCTCGTAGATGCCGTACCAGGCTGGCGGGTATCCGCCATAGGGTGGCACTACGTTCTGCGGCACAATGCGGAAGAAGGAATCGAAGATCTCGTCGATCTCCGTAACCTGCATCATGTCGTGATCGGGGAGGGCTCGCCTGAGGTGGAACTCCAGGTTGTCGAGTTCACGCGGCCCTCGAAAGTCATCGACCATGAGGAAGCCACCCTTCTGGAGGTAGTCACCCAGGCGGTCGACTTCTTCGTCACTCGGGTTCCAGAAGCCCGGTTCGACGATGTACGAAACAGGGTGCCGGAATAGCTCCTCATCCAGCAAGGTGAGGACGTTCGACTGCTCCCGGCTCGTACCTATGTTCGTCGTCTCGTCGAGGATCGCGAGGAAGTTGCGGTCCGCTCGTGGGTAGTCGTGTGCCCACATTGCCCCTCCTCGACGACGCCCGAACCCGCCGCCTCCGCGACTGCTCTGGAAGGCAAGGCGAACGAAGTGGTAGTCGCCATCGTACGAGGGCCCCCGGATGTCCTGCGGTGCCATGCCCGTAAAGGAGGCATAGTGATGGGCGAACGAGACGGGGATGGTCGCGCGCTCTGCTGCGTCGTTTGCGGGTGACCCCGCGGCAGCAAGAGTCACGGCCAGACCGGCAGCCACGGCAGTCACGAGGGTCGCCCGCCCC
>JAKMDG010000299.1 GCA_022428035.1 Longimicrobiales bacterium | reverse complement strand
ACCGAATCGGCTGCGCGGGCCTTCCCCTGTCTGAAGCTCCATTCTGGGAAGGATCTATGCGCATTCTGAATCCGTCTTTTTGCTACCGCTGCTCTTCAGCCCTCGCGCCCCGTCTTGCGCGGTTGGGACTGCTCGCCCTGACCGCCGTGATGCTCACGCTGCCGAGCATCCAGGCGGCGGCCTTCACGTTCGGGTCGGGCACGAACGAATTCACCATGGATTTCGTGCCGATCGGGAATCCCGGGAACTATCACGACGTCATCTCTAGCAGCCTGGACAACGGAGCGCCGGACGGCGGAGCGTGGGTCCCCTTTGCAGGCAGCGTTGACTATGTCTACTCGATCGGAAAATACGAAGTCAGCCGTGACATCATCACGAAGTACAACGCTGAATTCGGGACGGCAAACGGGCTGGCCATCTCGCTTCAGGACATGAGCGCGTACACCGGAAACGGTCCGAACAAGCCGGCCACCGGGCTCTCATGGAACGAGTCCGCGCGTTTCGTCAATTGGCTGAACATGGAGGCGGGCGAGTCTCCGGCTTATAAATTCACGACGGGTGGCGTGAACGACAACATCACGATGTGGTCGCCGTCGGACACGCTGGACTACGACCCAAACAATCCCTTTCGCAGCCAGCGGGCGCGCTTCGCGATTCCGACTCGAGACGAATGGCACAAGGCCTCGTTTCATGATGCCAATGAGCAAGTCACGACGACCGACGGTATCGGTAACTATTTTTGGTACGGAACGGGGTCATCAGGCCCGCCTACCTCGGTCAGTGGTGGTACCGGGTTCAATACGGCTGTTTGGCAGGATGAAGCGGGTCCGGCGGATGTCGATAACGCGGGCTCGACGAATACCTATGGTGTCCACGGAATCACTGGAAACGCAGCTGAGTGGGTGGAGGGGCCTGCCGCCGAGGCATATTCCGGCGGGCCAGGAACGACCATCGCGTTCACTGGCGGAAATCAGAACCGGGATCTGAGAGGCGGCTGGTGGGACTGTCCTAACTTTTCCTGTATTAATGCGCGTGAA
The DNA here is from genome assembly GCA_022428035.1 of Longimicrobiales bacterium. Taxonomy (GTDB): domain Bacteria; phylum Gemmatimonadota; class Gemmatimonadetes; order Longimicrobiales; family Gaopeijiaceae; genus UBA2589. The sequence continues at coordinate 1,805 of JAKMDG010000299.1, read as the reverse complement.
CAGCTCAGCCCGCCCCCTTTAGTGGGAGCCCCTATGGCTGGGCTACGTATCACGGATCTTGCGGCGGTCCCCGAGCCCTCCACAGCGTTGCTGTTAGGTCTCGGTCTGGCAGGCATGGCGTCGACGCGGCGTCGGTAGTCCGCTCAACAAACTTCACGCAGCGCCTCGGCCTTCGGGTCGGGGCGCTTTGCGTTGGGAGAGGTCGACTCTGCTGAAGGCCATTCGGTACGGCTCGGCAGTCGATCCCGGTAGGCGTCGCCCTTCTCGCGGCGGGAGGTGCGCTCTCTCCCCTTCGGGGGCCTTCTCCCATGGCATCTCTGAAGGTGAGGCAAGAATGAGCCGCCCGGTCCAGTCCTTTGTGATGTAAGGTGGACGTCAGCCCACAGGCTCGTCGGTTCGGGCCGTGATGCCTTCAAAAGGGAGTGACCGCAGATGTTCCTACGATCGATGTGCAAGTCGGGTCTGCTCGTATTGTCTTCGCTGCTCTTCGTCTCCACCGGCGCGTCGGCCGCCGTGCGCCAAGCAACCGCGAGCGGAACGTTCGATGGAGCGACGGGGAGTCTCTCTTTTCTCGCGGGCGATGGCTTTACGGTGGAGTACGTGTTCAACGACGACCCGGCGCAAGCCTCCGTCGAGCAGCATGACGACCCCTCACCGGAGCCGAATCTCGATCGATTCGATGCGTGGGGCTTTGATGGAACTCCGTATGGAGCAACGGTCTACACGGCAGAGGTCACGGGTGGACAACTCAGCCTCGCGGGTGTGGACGTCAAGCGATACGACAACGACAGCAGCACTGCGAACGCGGAGTTCGTTTCTTTCGGTGTCGCTCCGCCGGATCCGGGTACGGATCCCAATGTCCTCGATATCCTCGAATACAACGGTTCCAATGCGGTCGAGTTGATCCCCGACCCGGGGTCGCCCTTGCTTGGCGAACCAGCGGACGGGGTGGAGATCAGCCTGAACGCGATCATGCTCGGGGACTGGATCGAGACGACGGCGCCCACCACGCTGGACCTGCCGCCCTCCGGCGAGGTCTACGCCTACTTCTTCTCGGCGACGGAGTATGACGCGGCGGGTGTCGAGATCGGATCTGCCTACGCGGTCCTTCCGGTCGGCTCGGTCTCGTCGAGCGGTCTCCCTACGGTCCCGTTCCTATCGCCGGCGGCGCTCGTCGGCTTGGCGGCCGGCCTTACCTTCGTCTCATGGCCAGGCCGGCGATCCCGAGCGCGATGAGCGTGGCCGCGCTCGGCTCCGGTACGAGCGTCCATCCCGCCGCGACCGGGTCGAAGGGGATCGTCATGGCCTCGTCGGCCCAGGCGCCCGAGAAGCTCGTGGTCGCGGCGTAGAGCGCAGCGCCGGTCGTGGCCCCGAGCCCGTTGGCGTTGAAGAGGCTGCTGATCGCCGTGAAGTCTGCGCCCGTCACGTCGGCGCCCGCCCAGCTGGTATTGGCAGCCAGGGCGGAGGTGAAGTCGGCGTTGGCAAGGTTGGCTGAGGTCATGTTCGCGAAGCCGAGGAGGCTGCTCGTGAGGTCGACCGAGGCGAGGTCGGCGGACGAGAGATCGGCAAAGGTCAGCCCAGCGCTGGGGCCCACGTTGCTGCCCGAGTAGGGATGGACGCTTCCGAGCGTGTCGAGGATCGGGTCGACGATCGTGCCGTCGGTCCTCTGGTAGGAGGCGGCGAGCGCCGTGCTGGAAGTGAGGCAGAAAACCGAAATCAGGATCAGAGCGAGCGTGCGCACAGGTCAACCTCCCAGGTAGTAGAGACTCCGGGAAGGGAGCAGCCCGCGGCCAGGCCCCTTCCCG
>JAKMDG010000262.1 GCA_022428035.1 Longimicrobiales bacterium | reverse complement strand
GGTGGGCTCTGGGTCGACTACGATCTCATGACGAACGTACCGGGTCTGTTCGCGATCGGGGAGGCGAACTTCTCCGACCACGGGGCGAATCGTCTCGGGGCGAGCGCGCTGATGCAGGGGCTCGCGGATGGATATTTCGTGATCCCGCTCACCATCGGGAACTACCTCGCCCGGATGGAACAACGTGACGTGTCAGGCGACCACGCCGCCGTGAAGGACACGGAGCGGGAAGTGACGGATCGACTCGAACGGCTGATGTCTGTGAATGGAAGCCGTACCGTGGACTCGTTCCATATCGAGCTTGGACGACTGATGTGGAACGCTTGTGGCATGGAGCGGAGCAGGTCGGGCCTCGAGGATGCCCTCGCCCGTATCCCGGAGCTACGAGATGAATTCTGGCATGATGTCCGTGTCCCGGGCTCAGCTGCTGACCTCAATCAGTCACTCGAAAAGGCCGGGCGCGTCGCAGACTTCATGGAGTTCGCCGAGGTCATGTGCCACGACGCACTCGCGCGAGATGAGTCGTGCGGTGCTCACTACCGTGTCGAGCACACAACCGAGGACGGCGAAGCTCGGCGCGACGATGTGAACTTCGCTCACGCAGCGGTGTGGGAGTTCAACGGCATCGGGGAAGCCCCGTCGCTCCACAAGGAAGACATGGTATTCGAAAACGTGCAGCTCTCCACACGGAGCTACAAATAGTATGAACCTGACTCTCCATGTCTGGCGCCAGAACGGTCCGAGGGACGCGGGTCGTCACGAACGTTACGAAGCGCCGGACGTATCCGAGCATATGTCGTTTCTGGAGCTGCTCGATGTTGTGAACGAGCGATTGACCCAGGAGGGGAAGGAGCCGATCGCCTTCGAGCACGACTGTCGTGAAGGTATCTGTGGCTCGTGCGGGATGATGATCAACGGGGTGCCTCATGGGCCCAAGACGCTCACGACTGCGTGTCAGCTTCACATGCGGTCGTTCAAGGACGGGGACGAGATCTGGATCGAACCGTGGCGTGCGACGGCATTCCCGGTTCTGAAGGATCTCGTGGTCGATCGATCCGGGTTCGACCGGATCATCGAGTCCGGCGGATACATTTCGGTTCGTACGGGGTCCGCCCCGGACGGGAACGCATTTCCGATTCGTAAAGAGGACGCCGACGCCGCCTTCGACGCGGCGACATGTATCGGATGTGGCGCCTGCGTGGCGGCCTGTCCCAATGCATCGGCGATGCTCTTCACCGCGGCGAAGGTGACGCACCTCGCGAAGGTTCCTCAGGGACAGACGCAGCGATGGGATCGCGTGCTGTCCATGGTTGACGCGCACGATGCGGCAGGCTTCGGGAACTGCACGAACCACGGCGCGTGCCAGGAGGCATGCCCGAAGGGTATCTCGATCGACTACATCGCGCAGCTGAACAGAGATCTGATCAAGGCCACGCTCTCGGCGAAGCCCGTGGCGTCCGGAGAGAACGCCTGACAGATACCGGGGCGACACCTTTTCGAGGCCTGAGTCGCGCGCCACAGTAGCGCCGTGGGGTCAGTGCCTTGTGGTATCCGCCGGCATCATGTGATCGCTGTGGTCCATGCCTGACATACCGCCTGCAGAGTCAGTCGGCATCGGCATCCCATCCATCTGCATGCCCAACTCGGCCTGGCGTTGCATGTCGCGCAGGCTGGCGACCATGGAGTCGGGGACGAGAGTCCACGTGTAGTCGATCACCAGCCGGATCTGATCATCCGTCAACGCCGCGGGTGGCATGGCGGGTGGCACCCCGGAGCGAATGAGCTGCACCAGCTGGTCCATCGGGTGATGACCGAGATGTTCGAGCAGGCTGGGCGGCGCGATCGGCAGGCGTTCAGCCATCGGACCGTCCCCGAGCGCCCGCTCGCCGTGGCAGTCCACACAGTGGGCCTCAAAGAGGGCCTCGCCTTCGCTGACCTGCTCGGCCTCACCGCCTCCACACGCGGTGAGGGCGAGTGCGAGCACGGCTGCGATGCCGAAGGTGCCCCTGTCATACGCTGCGTTCATCGGAGGCTACGGTTTGGTTGAGTGGACGAGGATCGCGGTCAGGAGGATGACAGCGGCGGCGAATCCAACTTCCCACGAGCCGCGTCGTCGGATCGACTCGACTCCTTCTGCACTGTCGCTCACAGGCACGCCCTGGCGCCAGTTCCGGAAGCCCAACCCCAGAATAAGTACGACCAGTCCGATCTTGGCACTCAGGATCCGGCCGTATCCTGTCGCCCACAGGTCGGAGACGGTCGTGAGGTGTGTCCACGAGAGTGCGGCGCCCATCGTGAGAAGGGTGCCGACACCCACCATCGCAAGCGGCGAGAAACGCTGGATCTGGGCCCCGAAGATGGCTGGAGCTCGATCGCTGCCGGGGGTCGAGCGCGCACCCAGGAGGATCACCGAGAGCGTCCCGATCCAGATACCGGCGGAGAGCGTGTGCAATCCGTCAGCTGTAAGCGCCGCCATACGCCACGAGTCCGCGCCCATGGCGTGCCCGGACAAGGCCAGGGTCGCACAGAGACTCACGACCAGGAGCACGAGCCCCCACCATACGGGCGATACGCGGAACGCAGGAGCATCCTGACCTGTCGTATCGTCCACACCGAACCACAGCGTTGCCAGCAAGACCACGACGACGACGCCCTGGCCGATCCACACAGTGCCCCAGAAGGTCTGGAAGAGGAGCAGAGAAACATCATCCCACAGCGGAGCGAAGGGGTCGCGGAAGGCAACGACCTGCAAGACTCCGCGCATCGCCCAGGCAAGCGCTACAACCACTGCAGATAGCCGGCTCCAGCGGACCACGCTGCGTGCCAGTGGAGCAAGGGAGCGGGCGTCGAGCGCCAGTGTCGCCGCAGCCCCGGGCGCCACGACGATTCGCCAGGCGACGCACCCCACCATGAAGATCGTGGCGGAGAAGAGGAGGCCCTGCTGTACGGTCGTGAGGAACCAGGTCAACGTCCGACCACCTCGAACGTGAAGTCGCCCCGCATGACATGGCCATCATCGGCGATGCAACGCCACTGCACGACATACCTGCCGGCTGGCAGCTCTGGATCGATCTGTACCGACAGTTGTCGGGGATCGGTTTCGTCAGCCGCTGGTGGACTGCTTCGAACCAGTCGACGGGACGAATTGACCACCCGGATGGAGGCACCCCGCATGAGAGGCGCATCCGAGAAGAAGAGGCGCACCTCACTGACCTCGTCATTGACCGTCTGGTCGTCTTCCGGGAGTGAGGCCTCCAGTGTGATGTGCGGCAGGGCGCTCACGATCGGGGCTGCAAGGAAGGCGTCCTCGGTGACTGTTGAGAACGCCTCGGACGGATCCGATGCGCCCAGCAGCAAGACGCCCGCAGAAAACATCCCGAAAGCGCCGAACTTCTTACTCCATGCCACTGTACGAATCATCCTGCCTCTGCTTCGGAGAACCTGGTTGCTGCCTCGAATCACCTTTGCCATCATGGGATTGAGCTTGTCGGGCAACAACCCCTCGCGACCACCACGCACAGTTATGAGTCCAGGTCCCACGCGCATGTTCCTTTTGCTTGGTGCGTTCACCCTTGGGGTGACGCCCTCGCTCGAGGCGCAGGAGCAGAGGACGCTTGGGGATGCGGAGGCACTCCGGGAGCAACATCCGGAGGTGCTCGAGATGCTGGATCGTCTGGACCGAGCGCATGGCGTGCTCTTGCACGGACTGGCGACGGAAGGGGAAGCCGTTCGGGTCAGTGGCTCCGATCTCCCGACCTTCGGTTTCGAGTTCGACATGGTCGATCGCCTGACGTTCCTGGTACAGGGGGAAGGCACGTCTCAGGACGTCGACGATGCAGAGTCCGGTTTTGATGGGCTTGGGCCTCGGGCGGCCGAGATCATTCGATGGGGTCAGGCCTTCCAGCGAGAGATCGTCTCGATTCTCTCTGATCAGGATGGATCTGATCCCCGCGCGGCACTGGCCGAAGCTGTCGAGATCTACAGGAGTCGCCCGGAAGCCGCGCTGACCAGCGAGCCCAAGGACATGGACATCTTGTATGACCATGCCTATGCCTTCGGCTTCCGGACGGGGTATGCGGATCTCGACGGTTTCATCTGGGCGGGCCACTGGTTCCGACTGGCTGTCACGGAGCCCCTGACGGATATCGATCCGGGGGTGGAGCGCATGGGAGGGATCGATACGGTCACCACCCGCTATTTCTCGAAGCTCACCTACGGCGAACCGCCCGAGTTTTTCCCAAGTGAGATCCCGCTCGCACCGGCGATTGCACCCGGCCTGATCTGGCTCAGCCCCGAAGCGGCGATGATCTGGGACAATCTGAGTCTGTATCTCGAGGTGCTGTCCGATGTGCTCGCCGCCCCGACCACGCCGGACGTCCCGGGCGCGATCACGGCGACGACCGACTTCTTCATGGATCCGGAACTCGCCGTCACTGATCAGGACGAGTGGGAGATCATGGCACTCCGTCACGGGATCTTCTTTCAGGGTGGGTATCCTCTTTCTGTCATGACGGAGAGTGAGTTGAACGTGGACGGCCACGCGGCCCATCTCAGCGGTGGTGCGGGTGGTCCCGGGATCACGATTCCGGGCATGCCACGGAGTCGGAATTGAAACCTCGGGCGCGGGTGGGGCTGGCTGCTCTGGGTAGTCTGGGTCTGAGCGCCTGCGG
>JAKMDG010000235.1 GCA_022428035.1 Longimicrobiales bacterium | reverse complement strand
GCGATTCACTGGGGTGGTCCGGGTGCGCTCTTCTGGATGTGGGTCACGGCCTTCCTGGGCATGGCGACCAAGTTCTCCGAGGTGACGCTGGCACAGAAGTACCGAACGACGGACGAGTTCGGCAATGTTGCGGGTGGTCCGATGTACTACATCGAACGCGGTCTGGGGTCGAAGTGGAAGCCGATGGCCGTCTTCTTCGCGGTCATGCTCGCGTTCACCGCGTTCTTTACCGGCAATGCGGTACAGGCCAACACCGTTGCTGACCAGATGAACAGCGCGTTCGGCATCCCGACTGTTCTCATGGGTGCGATCACGTCCGTGATCGTTGCCATGGTGATCCTGGGCGGTATCAATCGGATCGGTAAGGTGACAGCGTTCCTCGCCCCGTTCATGGCGGCGATTTACGTCTTTGGCGCCCTTTTGATCCTGATGCTGAACCTTGGCAGTGTGCCAGGTGCCTTTGCCACGATCGTGGTCGAGGCGTTCAATCCACAGGCCGGGGTGGCCGGAATCGGGGCGGGGACTTTCGTCGTGACCCTGATGTGGGGTGTTCGTCGCGGGCTGTTTTCGAATGAGGCCGGACAGGGCTCTGCGCCGATCGCTCACGCGGCGGCCAAGACGGACGAGCCGGTGTCCGAGGGTGTGGTTGCGCTTCTCGAGCCCCTCATCGACACGATCGTCATCTGCACGCTGACGGGCCTCGTGATCGTCATCACCGGGACGCACGAGCAGCGCTTTCCCACCGAGGTCACCCTGAGTGGTGGCGACATCACATGGACGGCGGAGGTAGAGCCGAACCGTTACGGTGGTGTGGATGCCCCGGAGACGATCGAGATCGCCAACGGTCGTCATGTCAGTACGGGCCTCGGTGCCGCGTTGGTGTCATGGCATGAGGTGAGCGTGGATATGCTGTACACGGATGTGGGTCAGACACAGCTCTTCACGGGGACTGTGTATCCCAATCGTGGTGAGGCGGTTACTGCAGATGGCACGACGTACGCGTCGTTGTACGGCGATGCCGTCGAAAATGGCGCTCCGGTGACTGCAGCTGCGTTCCGTCAGGGCCTCGCACCTCTAGGTGATTGGGGTCACTTCATCGTCGTGCTTGGCGTCCTCTTGTTCGGGATCTCGACCGCGATCTCCTGGAGCTATTACGGCGACCGGTGCGCCTATTATCTGTTCGGGTCGTCGGCCATCCTTCCGTACAAGGCGCTCTTCGTGTTCGCGCACTTCATGGGGGCAGCCATTCCGCTCGCGGTGGTCTGGGCGTTGGGTGACGTGGCCCTCGCCATTGTGATCTGGCCGAATCTCATCGCACTGATCTTCCTCGCACCGGTCGTGGCGAAAGAGACTCGGAGCTACTTCGAACGGAAGCCGTATGAGACGGTCGCGAAGAAGCGTGCCGCGATGGGTGACTGATCCATAGACCCTTGGACGGGTCTGGAACAAATCATCTGAGACGCGGGTCGGGCCCTCACGGCCGGCCCGCGTCTTGCTTCAACCGTGTGCCGAGTTGGCGAAGGCCTAAGCCCGAGCTGAATCGATGCCTGCTCCCGTGCGCTCGTGGCGCATCACTGTCCTGCCGACGATGGCTCCGCCGGCGAGCTCGGTACGCACTCGGGCGGTGTGTTCCGTCACGCCTGAGCCGATGAGGATTAGAGGGTCCGGCACGGCCGTGCGGACTCGCTTCAGCTGATGCACGGCGGTTGCCTGACAGGTTCGAGGCCCCGTCGTGTCTGCTCGTGGTGTCTGCTCATGAACACTTGTCCTCCGTTTCAGAGATTTGATCTACAGGATGATTGGGCTCACGTGCACCGGGACGCGCCCCAACGAGGCCACCGGGCACGACCGTCCCATACCCGAACCGATCCGCGAGTCGATCGACGACCCGACTGAGGTCTCGATCTCGCTCAGTCTCCTGCTGCCCAATCGCAGAGTCGAACAGTGCGAGTTGAGCGCTCTGGTCCGACGGCACGAGTCCGGAAAGCCCGACACCGAGAAGTCTGGCCGGCACACGGCGGTCTGCACGCAGTTCGCGGAGAAGCGATCGAGCTACCTCGATGATCGCCTGGTTCGACTCCACAGGCTCGGGGAGGGTACGACTGTGTTGGCGGGTTTTGAAGTCATGATCTCGCAGCTTCACCGTGATTGTACGGGCTCTGATCCCCATCTTCCGCAGGGTGGAGCCGACGGACGTAGCGAGCTCGAGAAGTCGATGATCGAGGTCTTCCATGCGATCGAGGTCTTCGAAGAAGGTGCGCTCAGACGAGATCGACTTCCTGTGCTCGTGTGGGTCTACGCGACTACGATCGATGCCGTGAAGTCGACGGTGGAGCCACTCACCCCGCCTCGGTCCGAGCCATCGCTCGAGCCACTCCGGCTGAACGGCTCGGGCGTCAGCAACGGTTACCAGACCTTTCCTCCTGAGCTTATCGACGAGTGTGGGCCCCACACCCGGTAGCTCAGCGAGAGGGAGGGGATCGAGAAAGTCCTGTTCACGACCGGGTGCCACGACGTGGACCCCTGCGGGCTTGGCCTTCGTCGCAGCCAGCTTGGCGATGACGCGGCGTGTGCCACCACCGAACGAGACCGAGATGCCTGTGCGTTCGAGCACTTCTTCCCGCATTCTCCACGCTGTTTCCTCGAGAGTCTCGGGTGCGAAGAGGCGCTCTGTACCTGTCAGATCGAGGTAGAATTCATCGACTGAGGCGGCCTGGACAACCGGGGAAAGCTTCTCGAGGACCGCTCGGACCTCTCTGCTTCGTCGAGTGACGGAGTCCCGCGGAACACTGACAACGGTCGCGTCAGGGCAGAGTCGCAATGCCTGGGAGGTCGGCATCGCGGAGCGGACGCCGTACGCCCGGGTCTCGTACGATGCAGAGGTCACGACACCTCGCCCCGATGCAGCCCCCCCCACG
>JAKMDG010000223.1 GCA_022428035.1 Longimicrobiales bacterium | reverse complement strand
CAGCCTCCGCCGACTGATCGTCGGGGGTGAGAATTTTCGGAGTGGCCTCGCTAGAGCCGTGTCCGACGCCCTGCCCGCGGATACCGAGATTTACAACGAGTACGGACCGACGGAGGCCACGGTTGCGTGCATGATTCATCGGTACGAGCCCGCGCGGGATCTCGGTCCCTCTGTGCCGATCGGTGTGCCGGCGGACAATATGCGGATACACGTACTGGGACCGTCGGGTGCGCCTGTGCTTCGCGGTGAGACCGGCGAGGTCTGTATCTCGGGGCCGCGCGTCGCGCGCGGTTACCGGGGGCGCCCAGAACGGACGGCCGAAGTCTTCGTGGACGATCCGCTCGGATCCGATGGGCGCATGTACCGTACGGGGGATCTAGGTCGCTGGATGCCCAACGGGGCACTGGACTTCGAGGGTCGCGAAGACGACCAGGTCAAGGTCGGCGGCGTGCGCGTAGAACTCGGGGAAGTCGAAACGGCACTGCTAGGGCACCCCGAGATCGGAGAGGTCGCCGCGCGTCTGGTTGGGTCCGATCAGCTCCACGGCGATCGCCGGTGTCGGCGGTGCGGTCTTGAAGCGAGGCACCCGGAGTCGCGAATCGAGGATGGTGGGCTCTGTCAGCTCTGTGTTCGATTCGCGAACGAGCAGGACGAGGTTGCCCGCTACTTCGGAAGCCTGGAGGACCTGGAAGCGCTCCTCCGCGACGCAAGAGAGCGGTCCAGCGGACCGCACGACTGCCTCGTGCTCTGCAGCGGCGGTAAGGATAGCACCTACGCGCTATGTCGGGTCGTCGAGCTGGGCGCCAACCCGCTCGTATTTCTTCTGGATAACGGATTCATCTCGGATCAGGCCAAGGAGAACGTGCGGCGGGTGACCGATCTGCTCGACCTCGAACTGGTGATCGGCACAACGCCGGCTATGCCCGGGATCTTCGCCGAGAGCCTCGAGCGCTTTGCCAACGTCTGTCAGGGCTGCTTCAAGACGGTCTACACGCTGGCGCTGACCCTGGCGGTGGAGCGGGGCATCGGTGCCATCGTCACCGGCCTGTCGCGTGGGCAGATCTTCGAGACGCGCCTCGCAGACCTCTACCGCCGGCGTATCTACGATCCCGAGGCCGTCGATCGAACGATCGACGAGGCCCGGCGGGCGTATCACCGAATGGACGACGCGATCGCACCGCTCCTCGATGTTGGAGATCTTACGGTCGACGACGTGCTTGATCGCGTAACCTTCATCGATTTCTACCGATACACCGACGTCGAACTGGACGAGCTTCTTACATACGTAGGGGAGCGGACGCCGTGGATCCGACCCTCCGACACGGGGCGCTCGACGAATTGCCTCATCAACGAGGCGGGGATCTTCGTGCACCTGTCGGAGCGCGGCTTTCATAACTACTCGCTGCCATATAGCTGGGACGTGCGGCTCGGACACAAGGAGCGGGATGCAGCGGTGGAGGAGCTCGACGACAACCTCGACCGTGCCAACATCAGACGCATGCTGGACGAGGTTGGGTACCGGGAGCGCCCGTCCGCCGCGTCCGACACCCGACTCGTCGCCTATTACGTCGCCCCGGAGGAAGTGCCGACGGAGGCGTTACGCACCTTTGCTGCAGAGCGACTTCCCCTGGCCGTGGTTCCGTCGGCCTTCGTCCGACTGGACGCGCTCCCGCTTACCGGACACGGTAAAGTCGACCGCAATGCCCTCCCGGTGCCCGGCGTGGAGCGACCCCAGATCGGGACGCCCTTCGTTGAACCGACCACTCCCACTCAATGGCTGCTGGCCGAGATCTGGGGAGAGGTGCTGGGGCTGGGAAGCGTGGGAATCCACGATGATTTCTTCGACCTGGGCGGCGAGTCGATGCGGTGCATCCAGATCGCCTCGATCGCTCGGGAGAGGGGACTCGCGTTCGCTCCCCGTGACCTCTTTCGGCATCCGACGATCGCGCAGCTCAGCGGTGTGGTCGAAAATGCAGGAGCATCGGAGGAGCTCGTGGCCGCGGAGGTGAGTGCCGACGAGCTCGAAAGTCTCGTCGAGGAATTCGGGGGCTGAGCGAAGCAATCGTATGAGCAATCCGAAGATCGAGACCGCGTTTCCGCTGACGCCGCTTCAGGAGGGGATGCTGCTGGAAACGCTGCGTTCACCGTCCTCAGGCGTGTACAACGGGCAGTGCTCGGTCACTCTGGTCGGTCCACTCGACGAAGATCGTCTGAAGGCCGCGTGGGCTCATCTCATACGGCGCCACTTGGCTCTGCGCAGCTTCTTCGCCTGGGAAGGCCGCGAGCAGCCGTTGCAGGTGGTGCGTGAGAACGTGGACCTCCCCTGGCGAAGTATGGACTGGTCTACCCGGCCAGAAGAGGAGCACGGCCACGCGTGGGAGGCTCTGCTAGCGGCGGACCGTCGCAGCCCGTTCAACGTCGAGGCCGCCCCTCTCATGCGGCTTCTACTCGTGCGCACTGCGGACGGCGAGCACCGTCTCCTCTGGACTGTACATCACGCGCTGGTCGACGGCTGGTCGGCACGTCTCGTCCTGGACGAGATGTTGGAGGTCTACGGAGTCCTCGCCCGGGGGCCGGTTCCCGACCGGCTTCCACCCTCGTCCTTCGCGAAATTCATAACTTGGCTGGAGCAGCGGGACTCCCAGGCCGCCGAGCGGTACTGGACTGAGCGGCTGGAGGGGCTCGGCGACGGAACACGCCTTCGTCTCGGTGTCGATCGTTTCGAGGGGGCCAGCCGGGCGATCGCGAAGGAGAAGTTGCCGTTGGCTTTGGCGGGCAGACTGCGCATGTCGCCCTCGAGGCTGAGGGTCACGCCGAACACGGTGGCCGTCGGCGCGTGGGCCCTCGTGCTGAGTCGCCATATCTACGAAGGGGCCGAGGTGACTTTTGGGGTGACCACGGCTGAGCGTCCGCCAGAGATCACCGGCGTGGGGGAATCTGTCGGCCCCTACATCAACACAGTGCCGGTGCGGATTCCCATGCCGGAGGGGCAATCCGCCCGATCGTGGCTGGAGACTCTTCAGGAG
>JAKMDG010000212.1 GCA_022428035.1 Longimicrobiales bacterium | reverse complement strand
ACCGAGAACCCCTCATTCGCGATCGTTCGCCCTTTGCTCTCTCGCGCACCGGTATACGTGCTCGAGGCGCTATCGCCCACTGCGACTCGTGCCATTCTGGATCAGGCATTGCTAGAGGTACGGGGGTTGGCGCACATGGGCCTCGATGCTGATGATGCCGCGCTGACGTTCATCGCGGAGTGCGCGGACGGTGACGCGCGCCGTGCCCTCGGTGTGCTGGAGGCAGCAGCGCACCTGGCCGGGACTGGCAGCGGGATCACGATCGAGATCGCCCGTGAGGCCCTTCAGCATCGATTCGCCGCGTACGACAAGAGCGGGGAAGAGCATTACAACCTCATCTCGGCGCTGCATAAGTCGGTTCGTGGATCCGATCCCGATGCCGCTCTGTATTGGCTGGCTCGTATGCTCGACGGCGGTGAAGATCCGCTCTATATCGCGCGCAGACTGGTGCGGATGGCCACCGAGGACATCGGGCTCGCCGACCCTGGTGCGCTCGCGCACGTGATCGCAGCGAGAGACTCGTATGAGTTTCTCGGATCACCGGAGGGAGAGTTGGCCCTTGCACAGGCGACGATCTACCTCGCGACGGCAGCGAAATCGAATCGGGTCTATGCGGCTTGGAAGGCTGTCCGGATCAGAGCGAGGGAGACCCCGGCGGCCGCGGTCCCGTTACACATCCGAAACGCTCCCACGTCACTTATGAAGGATCTGGGATACGGAGACGGATACCGGTACGATCCCAATGAGGAAGGTGGGGTCTCCGACCAGACCTACCTGCCTGACGAGGTCGGTGGGGAGCACTTCTACGAGCCGGGCGGATTCGGATTCGAGAAGACGATCGCAGAACGGCTGCGATGGTGGGCGGATCGCCGTAAGAAGGGCTGATCTGGGCCTGTGAGGCCGCCCTGACCTTGGGTATCGTTTGAGCGTCCCCTTTCAGAAGTTCGGATGCCGGGGACGGAGGTGATCGGATCCCTACGCAACTCATCGATCTGCTGACGCCCGTCGACCGGGCGGTGCTCGTCGGAGCACCGTCTCGATCCGAGGCGCGAGACGTCGCGGATGAGCACCTCCATGAGCTGGCTCGGCTCACGGACACGGCGGGCGGTGAGGTCGTCGGCTCACTGGTTCAGCGTCTCGACCGCCCGCACCCGCGCTACTATCTGGGGGAGGGGAAAGCCCGTTCTCTGGCCGAGTTGGTCGAGGAGCGTGAAGCGAATCTCGTCATTTTCGATGAGGAACTCAGTCCAGCCCAGGGAAAGAACCTCGAGGAGTTAATCAAGGTTCGCGTTCTGGACCGCTCCGAACTCATTCTCGACATCTTCGCCACCCGCGCCCGCTCGAGTGAAGCGCGCATGCAGGTCGAGCTCGCTCAGCTGGAGTATCTCCTGCCACGTCTACGACGGATGTGGAGTCACCTTTCACGGATCCGCGGCGGGATCGGCCTCCGGGGTCCCGGTGAAACGCAGCTCGAGACCGACCGGCGGCTGATCGGCACCCGTATCGGCGACCTGAAGCGCAAGCTCCGCGAAGTCGCGAAGGCCCGGGCCGTTCAGCGAAAGTCGCGGGCGGGTCTCTTCCGGGTCGCCTTCGTAGGATACACGAATGCGGGAAAATCCTCGCTGCTGCGTGCGTTGTCCGGAGCAGACCTCTTTGTTGAGGACCGGCTCTTCGCCACGCTCGATTCTGCAACACGCAGTATCGATCTCGGTGGTGGATACGAGGCGCTTGCCACTGATACCGTCGGGTTCATTCGCAAGCTTCCCCACCACCTGATTGCATCCTTTCGCTCGACTCTGGAGGAATCGCGCGAGGCCGACATTTTGCTGCACGTGATCGATGCATCGCACCCAGACTGGGAAGAACAGCGAGAGGTCGTTCTCGAGGTGCTCGACGAACTGGCCCTCGCCGACCAGGAAAAGATTCTTGTGTTCAACAAGATGGATCGAATCAACGACACGGAATGCGAGTCGCTCAAGCAGCGGATTCGATCCCTCGAGCCGACCCCCGCGGTGTTCGTCAGCGCCCATCAACCAGAGACGCTGGAAGCGCTCCGGGAAACCCTTCGTATCCGCATTCGGAACCGGCTCAGCCGGGTGGTGATTCGAATTCCCGTCATCGATGGACAGGCGATCGCTGCGGTATATCGTGAGGGAGAAGTCCTCGATCGGGTCGATGAGCAGCTCGACGTGTGCCTGACCGCGCGACTCCCGGAGGGCGTTCTGGGCCGGCTTACCGCTCGAGCGGGTATTGAAATCGAGGAGGTCGCGTGAGCATGGGACCAATCATGATTGTGGGCCCGGGACGCATGGGCCTCACGCTGGGAGGTGCGTTTGTCGAAAGCGGTGCGTTCCGCGAGGTGATCGTGTCGGGACGGCATCCGGACCGACCGGATGTGCCGGCCTGGGATGATCGCCTCCGTTATGTATTCGGTCTGGAACGGCCGGCACCTGGCACCGTTGCGGTCCTGCTTGCCGTTCCCGAGGTCGACGTTCCGGAAGTAGCTCACGCTCTCGCGGCGCTTGGCCCCGCGCCCGAAGGCTGCGTGGTCGCTCATCTGTCGGGCGCGCTCCCGACCGATGTACTGGAACCGCTGCACCACAGCGGCTACGTCGTGGGTGCCTTTCACCCGCTCATCGCCGTGACGAATCCTCTGACCGCTCGTAGAGATCTGGGCAATGCCTGGTTCTCCGTGACCGGTTCGCCAGAGGCGGTGTCCGTCGCCCGAGTGCTCACGACGGCGATCGGCAGTCGGCTGATTTCGGTCCCGGCAGCTCGAAGGCCGTCGTACCATGCGGCGGCTGTCCTGACGAGCACTATGATACTTCCGCTGCTGGCGCGCTCTGTCGAGATGATGCAGCGCGCTGGCGTAGATGGCGATGACGCCCTTGCGGCCCTGCTTCCGCTTGTGCAGAGCACCCTCAACTCTATCGAAGAGGGTGGTGTACCAGACGCGATTCGTGGTCCGATCGCGCGGGGAGATGTGGAGACTGTCGCGCTCCATCTCAGGGCTCTGGACGAGGCTGGGGCACGCCTCTACGCCACGCTCGGAGCAGAAACGCTCGCTCTGGCCCGGGCTTCGCTGGATCCCGAGATCTGCGAGGCCCTCGATGACCTATTCAGCCGATATCTCCATCTGGAGACCACAGCAATGGTGTTTTGATATGCGCTTGTACGTGAACATCGACCACGTCGCGACGGTCCGGCAGGCCCGCATGACGGACGAGCCTGATCCGGTTCGAGCAGCGGTGCTCGCGGAACTCGGGGGGGCCGACGGACTCACGGTCCACCTCCGAGAGGATCGACGTCACATCCAGGACAGGGACGTCGATCTTCTCATGAATACGGCTAGAACCCCGATCAATCTTGAACTCACCGCTGCCGAGGAGATGGTCGCGCTGGCGTGTGCCTGGCGCCCCAGAAAGGCTACGCTGGTGCCTGAGAAACGTGAGGAGGTCACGACGGAAGGTGGACTGGCGCTTGATACCGAGGTTCAGCAGCGACCGGCCGCGAGCGCCACGCGTCGGCTTCAGGAGGCGGGCGTCAGTACATCGCTCTTTATCGACCCGGATGAGGACACGATCCGTGTATCCGCAGATCTCGGCGCGGCAGCGGTGGAACTGCACACAGGTGAGTACGCGAATACGGAGGGTGCAGAGCGCGTCGCCCAGCTCGCTCGACTCTCCGACGCCGCAGCGTTCGCGCGCTCCATAGGCCTGGCGGTGCACGCAGGGCATGGCCTGACGTACGAGAACGTTGCGCCCGTCGCAGCGATCCACGAGCTGGAAGAACTGAACATTGGCCACTCCATTATCTCCCGGGCCGTCCTGGTCGGAATGGAGCGAGCCGTTCGGGAGATGGCTGAGATTCTGCGAAGGGCTCGCCACTCGTGAGGAACGTCGGAAAGGCGACGGTGGGACTCGTCGTGACTGTGTTCTTCCTGTGGGTCGTTCTGAAGGACGTCGACTTCCGTGAGGTGCTGGCGAACATCGCGACGGGCAACATGCTCCTGCTCGCGGCCTCGGTCTGCGTGGGTACCTTCGGCTTCTTGATCCGGGCGGTCCGCTGGCAAATTCTGCTCGCCCCCGTCCTGCCAAGAAGTAGCTTCCGATCCCGGTTCGCCGCTGTGTCTATTGGCTTCATGGCAAACAACATCCTGCCGGCCCGCATGGGCGAGTTCGCTCGCCCCTACGCGTTGAGTCGTCTCGAGCCGGTGAGCATTACCGCGGCCTTCGGCAGTCTGGTCGTCGAGCGGTTCATGGACGGGGTCATTCTGCTGCTCTTCCTCGTGATTCCGGTCTTCACACCAGCCTTCCCGGAGGTCGACGCGCTGCTCGAGGGAGGGGGGCTCGCAATCTTCCAGGGGG
>JAKMDG010000191.1 GCA_022428035.1 Longimicrobiales bacterium | reverse complement strand
ATGATCCAGTCGTCACCGGGGTGGGCGACGGGCCGTGCGAACCAGTTCACATCGTCCACGGGTGGCGCACCGGGTCCTGGCCGGTCCGCCAGAACGTCGAGCGCCATCTCGGGGATCTCGCAGTAGTCCGTGCTGGTCGCGAGCATCGCGGCCGGAAGACCGGGTTCGCTCGCTCCCGCTTCGGTCGTGTCACCGCCGCAGGATGCCGTCGCGAGGAGCGGCAGGATTACGGCGATCAATGTGCGACAGCAACTGGGCACCAGGTTACTCCGGGCGTTCACCGGGCAGGGCGGTCGTCGGCAGGTTCGGGATGATCCGACGGGCGTTCTCGTAGTACATGGCACGAAGCACATCGTCGGGGAGATCCATCCCGTACAGCTTCCAGAAGGCGTGGTAGTCGCGATAGTAGTCGAAGTACTCGTCCGCGGTCTCGAAGACGCGCCAGAAGTATGGATACTCATCGGGCTGGAACGAGTCTTTTCCGAAGAGGATGCGGTCCTTGTACTTGGCGAAGAACTCTCCAGCGAAGCGCGGCTGGCGACCGAGGTCGTACAGGACCGCGCCTACCTCACCCAGCACGTTCGGATGAGCATCGAAGATCTCACCCAGACGCCCGAGATCGGCCGTGTGCCATCCCATATGCGCGAGAATCCACGTCGTGTTCGGGTGCTTCATGAGCATCCGGTCGCGCTCGTCCATCAGGTCGTCGAACGACGGGAACCGATCGCGATCCATGAAGCGCCGATTCTCGAAGATCGCGAGCTCGAGCCAGCGCTCGTTGGTGTAGTCGAGGGGTTCGAAGAACTCAGGGGGATCCGCCGTATGCACGAAGACCGGGATCCCCAGCCGTCCGGCTGTCTCCCACACGATGTCGAGCTCCGGGTCGTCCATCTGAAGGCGGGACCCATCCGCTTTGGTGTTGTAGAGACCAAACGCCTTGCTGATTTCGCCGATCCCCACCGCACCCAGGGCGACGTCCTCCTCCAGCTGTGCCGCAATGCGGGCGCCCGATCCGGGGCCGACGTCCTGCAGATCCAGTGACGCGAAGAAAACGAAGCGGTCTTCATGGCCTGCCGCTCGAACAGCCTCGATCTGGCTGCGCAGGCGCTGTCCGGAGCTGGGCCGCGCCTGAACCATGACCCCGATGTTCAGTCGATCCATCTCCCCGAGAACACGTTCGATCGCCTCCGGATTATCGAGCGTGGGCGGATGTCCGTGGATGTCCACCACCGGGAAACGGGCGCGAGGCACCTCGTGCTCAGGGACCACCAGCGTCGATTGAGGCTTGTACTCCGTGATCGACGGTGGGGGAATCGTCGGCTGGCGGTTCTGTCCCGGTCGACGCTGCTGGGCATCGCATGCGACGGGGGCTGCGCAGATCGCGAGCAGAAGAATGGCGCGTGAGCGGGTCATGAAGCGCATCGATGTCGTCTCGAGTCGTATGGATCGGGCAAGCTGGGGCTGGCTATGGATGCTGTACAGGGTGGACGGTGGGGCGTTCCCGTCAGAGGGGCACCAGCGGCTGGCCTGCCTACTTTTGGAAGGCCATCTTGCGGGTCTTGATCGTACCGGGGACTCGAGAGAGAACTCCCGCTGGACTTATTCAGGAGTGCAGGATGTCGAAGCGTGTGTGGCTGCTGGTGGTGGCATGTGTCGGACTCTTCGTGTCGGGCTTCGTAGCGCCCGTCCAGGCGCAGACTGAGGACGAGGTCGATGCGGCGACCGAGCGATTGAAGGAAGGGCTGCCGCTCACGCCCACGCGCACGCTGTCGGAGACGTTTACGGAAGGATCGTGGATATCCCTGGACGTCAGCCCGGATGGGCAGATGATCGTCTTTGACCTGCTCGGTGATCTGTACACGATGGCGTTCGCCGGTGGGCAGGCGACGCCACTGACACGGGGCATGGCGTTCGATGGGCAGCCACGGTTCAGCCCGGACGGTCAGTCGGTGGTGTTCGTGAGTGATCGAAGCGGCGGAGACGCCGTCTGGACGATCTCCCTGGACATGACGGACACCACGCGCATCACGCGCGGTGAACGGAGTTCGTTCCAGTCGCCGGAGTGGACCCCCGACGGGAACTACATCGTCGCGACCAGACAGGGCCCCGGACAGGGCAAGCTGTGGATGTACCATCGCGAGGGCGGAGGAGGCATCCAGCTGATCGAAGATCCCGCGAATGCGCGGACGATGGGTGCGGCCTTCGGGGCCGACGATCGATACATCTGGTACGGTCGCCGGACCGGCACGTGGCAGTACAACTCTCCCGGTCGTGACTACCAGCTCTGGGTATATGACCGCGAGACCGGGGAGAACAGTGCCCGCTCGGGCCGGTACGGAGGTGGATTCAGGCCCACCCTGTCCCCGGACGGTCGCTGGGTCGTCTATGGGAGCCGGCACGTGTCGGAGACCGGACTTCGGATCCGGGATCTCGACACCGGTGATGAGCGGTGGCTCGCGTTCCCTGTCCAGCGTGACGAGCAGGAGTCCCGGGCCGCGCGCGACGCGTACCCCGGCATGAGCTTTACACCCGACTCACGCGAGGTCGTCGCGTTCTGGGGTGGAAAGCTCTGGCGTGTCGCGATCGACGGAGGTGACCTGACCGAGATCCCATTCCGGGTCGATGTAGATCTGCCGATGGGGCCGGAGGTCGACTTCGACTATCCGATCGAGGACAGTCCAACCTTCGTCGCCAAACAGATCCGGGATCTTGCTCCGTCACCGGACGGACAGCGACTGGCGTTCACGATCATGGGCGACGTGTACGTGAAGGAACTGCCCGCGGGTGAGCCGCAGCGGGTGGCCTCCATGGATGCGATGGCCGCGCAGCCGACCTGGTCACCTGACGCCGAGCGTGTCGTCTTCGCGACGTACTCGGATGCCGAGGGTGGCCATCTCTACTCGGTCGACCGCGACGGTGATGATCTGGAGCGGGTCACCACCGACGCGGCCTTCTTCAC
>JAKMDG010000187.1 GCA_022428035.1 Longimicrobiales bacterium | reverse complement strand
TTCGAAGCGGGGGTGGGGCCAGCTCGACCACAGCACGCCGCACGCAGCGGTCGGGCTACTTCGCACCTCCGACTGGGCTGAGGCTCGACCCGAGGCCCATGAGAGCGGGGCAACATGCAGTTTTAGCGCAGGCTACCTCTCGGGCATGCTCTCGCAGCTCGCCGGAGGTCCCTTGGCTGTGCTGGAGGTTTCGTGCCGCAGCCGCGGGGGAGATGTGTGCGAATTCGCCTTTGGGTCGGAGGCGGCGGTCCACCACCTCTACGGCAAACTGCTGGACGGGGCTGACATGGCGGCTGCACTCAAGGCGCTCTGATATCCGCTTGAGCGGCTCGAGAGCTCTTGGCATTGATTTCGGCACCAAGCGTATCGGCATGTCTGTGAGCGACCCGACGAACACTGTCGCGACACCTCTCGACACACTGGTCCGTCGCGAGGGCCGGCGCCCTCCTTACGCGCGCATGGCAGAACTCGCGACGGAGTACGAGGTCGGGCAGCTCGTTGTCGGTCTCCCACTCGGACTGGACGGTAACGAGAACGACTGGTGCATCGAAGTTCGGTCGATGGCAGGACGCCTCCGTGAGCGTATCGGGGTTCCCGTGGCATTCGTGGACGAGCGCATGACCTCCGTCCGAGCCGAGAGTGCGGTGCGGGCATCAGGTCTCAGCCGCAGCCGGCGGCGTCAAAAGGGACGAGTGGACGCCGCGGCCGCTCAGCTCATCCTTCAGGCATGGCTCGACAACCCGGGGATCGCGCGATGAAATCGCGCCTTCCGTTCTCGACCCGTGCGCGAATGGTAGCGAGTCTCCTCACGCTCGCAGGGCTCATGGCCCTGATCGCGAGCGGCGGGGGTGAAGGTGACTCGGTGATCGTGGAGATTCGGTCGGGAGCGACATCCCAGCGGGTCTCGTCGGTACTCGCGGCCAACGACATCGTCGGAAGCGCCAGGCTCTTCCATGCCTACATACGGATCCGTGGGGCAGATCGTAGCCTCAAGGCCGGCACGTACCAGATGCGTACACGGAGCTCCATGCGCCAAGCCCTGGGGCAGCTGTCCCGCGGTGAAGTGGAGACGGTGGCGGTGACCGTTCCCGAGGGTCTCGCCTTCTGGCAGCTGGCGCCTATTCTCGCCGGGATCACGGGCGACTCGGACGCGGCGATTGCCGAGGCCCTGCAGAACCCATCCCTCACAGAGCGGTTCAGCGTACCCGGACCAACCCTGGAGGGGTACCTCTTCCCGGACACGTATCGCTTCGCACGCGGCGTCCCACTGGAGGCCGTCATTGATGCGATGGTTGAGCGGTACAGGTCCGTCTGGACCGACGAGCGCCGGATGACGCTTGCGGCATCAGGGATGACCGAGCAAGAGGTCGTGACCCTGGCGTCGATCATCCAGACGGAGGCTCGCCAGGTCTCCGAGATGCCCCGTATTTCGGGTGTCTATCACAACCGTATCCGGGACGGATGGCTTCTGCAGGCAGACCCGACGGTGATCTACGCGCTGGGTGGGTACCGCGAACGACTGCTCTACGCCGCGATCGACTCTGTGGCTGACAACCCATACAACACGTACACGCAACGAGGTCTTCCGCCCGGTCCTATCGCATCGCCGGGGGAGCAAGCGATCGACGCGGCCCTGCAGCCGGAGCGGCATGCGTACTGGTTCTTCGTAGCACGTCCGGACGGATATCATGTGTTCACTCAGACGCTTGCTGAGCACAACCGGGCGAAGGAAGAGCAGAGAGAGGCTCGCGGAGGCGCCTGAGGTCGGGCTACTCCGTTTCTGCCACACCCTATACGATGACGAACCTGGATCCCGATCAACTGCGCCTCATCGTCATTACCGACGACACCCTCGCCGCACCGCGATCGATCGTCGACGTTGTGCGCGCCGCAGTCGGAGCCGGCGCACCGGCGATCCAGCTGCGGGACAAGGATGCGACGGCGCGAGAGATGGCCGAAGTGGGCCGACGCCTTCGTGAAATCACCGTAGCGGCAGACGCGCTGCTTTTCGTGAACGACCGATTCGACGTAGCGCTCGCCATCGAGGCAGACGGTGTACATGTTGGGCCAGATGACGTACCCGTCGCCGCACTCCGGCAGGTCGCGCCACGGGGCTTCCTCATTGGCACCTCGACAGACCAGCCCGATGACGCGATTCGTCTGGTCGCGCACGGCGCCGACTACATCGGTTGTGGCGCCGTGTACGCCACATCCACAAAGCCCGACGCCGGTCAGACCATCGGAATTGACGGTCTTCAGTCGGTCGTCGACGCTCTGGAGGTACCGGTCGTCGGGATCGGC
The DNA here is from genome assembly GCA_022428035.1 of Longimicrobiales bacterium. GTDB lineage: Bacteria > Gemmatimonadota > Gemmatimonadetes > Longimicrobiales > Gaopeijiaceae > UBA2589. The sequence goes on along the minus strand of JAKMDG010000187.1, from coordinate 7,479 downwards.
GGGGTCGACGCGCATGGAGCCTCCGAGATCGCGAAGCGCACCGAAGCTGCAGGGGTAGCGGCCATCGGCGCGATCATGACCGCGGCAGATCCGGCTGCCGCAGTCCGACAACTGCTCCTGCCTTTCGAACAACGCGGCTGAAGGGTCCGGGCGGGCTATGGCCCAGCCGACAGGCTCGCTATTCGCCACGACAGCGCCGCCAGGATCGGACTATAGACCGCCGGCGTGCAGCAACCCTTCAATTTCGTCGGCGCTCACGTAGAAGTCGCCAAGTGCCCTTCCGTGGTCCGGGTTGTGCCAATCCGATCCGCCGCTCATGAGCAGCCCGCTCGTCTTACAAATCGACTCCAGCCGAAGAACCTGGGCCTTCTTGGGTCGAGGCCGGTAGACCTCGAGCCCAGCCAGACCGGCCTCCATCATGACCGGAAGCAACGCGTCGATATGCTCCGCAAGCGGATGTGCCCACACAGGAATCCCACCGGCTGCGAGCACAAGTTCGACGGCTCCAGCCGGCTCCAGCAAGTGAGTAGGCACGAACGCCTCGTGCTCATCCCCGATCAGTCGGTCGAATGCATCCCAGACGGAGGTCGCGTGTCCCGCCTCGACGAGCGCTCTGGCCAGATGTGGTCGACCGATCACGACACCATCAGGCCCGGCGGCCTCGAGCACGGCCTCGTACGAGACATCGATACCCTGAGCGCTCAGACGCTCGATCATCTCGCGCATCCGACCCACGCGGCGGGCGCCCGCCGCCTGCCCATGTCGGAGCATCGACTCGGACTCCGGATCGACGAAGTACCCGAGCACGTGGATGTCCGCACGTCCGTGCGTCGACGAGATTTCGATCCCCGGGATCACGTGAATGCGAAGATCCCGAGCGACATCCTGAGCCGGCGCTACTCCGGCGACCGTGTCATGATCGGTGATGGCGATCACGTCCAGACCACCGGCGGCCGCACCCTTCACGACCTCGGCTGGAGACCATGCCCCATCCGAAGCGGTCGTGTGCATGTGCAGGTCGAGCCTCATGATCTTGCTCCTGCCTGGAACAGCTCCAGTGACGGGGCGTCACCGCAGGACCTGATCAGAACGCCTCCCTCGAGAGCCTCGATACTAGTCCTCACATCAAGGCTTACTCGACGTCCTCCGCCAAGACGACGGTGTTCGCCGGAATGTCGGCCGGCGCCTCGTCACCTGCATACTCGGTCAGGAGTGTCACGGTATCACGTTCGACCTTCAAGACACCACCGGCCACGTGAAAGGTGTCACTCCCGCCTCCCGGGCGATCTACCGTCACCTCACCAGAACCGATGAGAGAGAGCATCGGCGCATGACCGGGCAGGATTCCCACCTGCCCGTCCCACGCCGGCGCCACGACTGCGGATGCCTCGCCCTCAAACACGATCTTGATGGGTGAGACCACGCGCACGTTGAGGGAAGCCATGGAAATCAGCCCTCAGCAGCGAGCTTCTCAGCCGCTGCGACCACTTCCTCGATGCCACCCTGCATGTAGAACGCCTGCTCGGGCAGGTCGTCGAACTCGCCATTCGCGACGCGCTCGAATGACTCGACCGTCTCATCGAGCTTCACGTACTTACCCGGGATACCGGTAAACTGCTCAGCCACGAAGAACGGCTGCGACAGGAATCGGGCGATCCGACGAGCCCGGCCGACGATGATCTTGTCTTCCTCCGTCAGCTCGTCCATCCCGAGAATCGCGATGATGTCCTGGAGATCCTTGTAGCGCTGCAGAATCGCCTGCACCTGCGTCGCGACCCGGTAGTGACGCTCGCCGACGAACTGCGGATCCATGATCCGTGAGCTCGAGTCGAGCGGGTCGACCGCGGGGTAGATGCCCTGCTCCGCAATGGAACGCGAGAGAACAGTCTGGGCATCGAGATGAGTGAAGGCCGTGGCCGGTGCCGGATCCGTGAGGTCATCGGCCGGAACGTAGATCGCCTGGACCGATGTAATCGAGCCTGCCGCAGTCGAGGTGATGCGCTCCTGTAGCTCACCCATCTCGGTACCGAGCGTCGGCTGATACCCCACGGCGGACGGCATGCGGCCGAGCAGCGCGGACACCTCAGATCCCGCCTGCGTGAAGCGGAAGATGTTGTCGACGAAGAGGAGTACGTCCTGGTTCTCCACGTCGCGAAAGTACTCCGCCATGGTCAGTCCGGAGAGGCCGACGCGGAGACGGGCTCCGGGAGGCTCGTTCATCTGACCGTAGACGAGCGAGGTCGATTCGAGAACGCCTGATTCCTTCATCTCGAGCCAGAGATCGTTGCCTTCACGCGTCCGCTCACCCACACCGCAGAACACGGACTTACCACCATGCTCCATCGCGATGTTGTTGATGAGTTCCATGATGATGACCGTCTTTCCGACACCAGCACCGCCGAAGAGTCCCGTCTTTCCACCCTTCACATACGGTGCCAGCAGGTCGACGACCTTGATGCCCGTCTCGAAGATCTCCGTCTTGGGCTCGAGCTGGTCGAACTTCGGAGCCAGGCGGTGGATCGGCCAACGCTCGACGTCCGCGGCGTTCTCACCGCCGACCGGTCCCATCTCGTCGACGGGCTCGCCCAGGACATTCAGGATCCGGCCGAGTGCAGCTTCACCGACCGGGACAGAAATCGCGGAGCCCGTGTCGGCCACGTCCATGCCGCGGGTCACCCCGTCCGTGGAGGACATCGACACCGCCCGAACCTGGCCACGGCCAATGTGCTGCTGCACCTCGGCAATCAGTTCGATCTCCTGACCGGCTTCGTTTGTCGTCTTGAGAGAAAGCGCGTTGTAGATCTCAGGCAGATGGGCAGCCTCGAACTCGACGTCGAGAACCGGTCCGATGACCTGAACGACCTTTCCAGTGTTATCAGCCATGATGTCCCTGTGTATCCCTACTCGAGGGCAGCGGAGCCACCGACGATCTCGGCGATCTCCTGCGTGATCTGGGCCTGACGGGCCCGGTTGTAGGTCCGCGTGAGGTGCTCAAGCACGTCACCGGCATTGTCGGTTGCAGACTTCATCGCCGACCGTCGGGCACCCTGCTCCGCGGCGGCGTTTTCCACGAGCGCCGTGTAGACGGCGTTGCGGATGTACGCGGGAAGGATCCGTTCCAGGATCATGTCCCCACTGGGGCTCAGGATGTAGACGTCGGCCGATGACGCGTTCTCGTCACCCGTGATGGGCAAGAGGTCCCGCGTATACGGCGGCGTCGACATCGCCGATTTGAACTTCGAACTGATGAGGTAGACCGCATCGACGTCGCCGTTCTCGAAACGAGCTCGAACCGGTGCAATGATCGCTTCGGCGTCGTCTCCCGTCGGGCTGTCGCCGACATCCACCGTTTCCGTCGAGATCTCCTCGCCACGGAAGCGGAAATACGCAACGGCTTTCTTTCCCGCGATGTGCAGCTCGGCCTCTATGCCCTGACCGCGCAAATCTTCTAAGAGGTTGCGCGCCTGCTTGATGAGGTTCGAGTTGAATCCGCCGCACAGCCCACGGTTTGCCGTCAGCAGCAGGACAGCCGCCCGCTTCACCTCGTCGGGCCGACGCAGGATCGGGTACTTCTCGCTGAGCGCCGGCGAGTACAGTCCCCCTACGATCTCTTGCAGCGCATCCGCGTAGGGGCGTGCAGAATACACCCGGTCGGTGGCCTTCTTCAGCTTCGAAGTCGCCACGAGTTCCATGGTGCGCGTGATCTGTCGGGTGTTTTCGACCGACTTGATCCTGCGTTTTACGTCCGCGTCACCTGCCACGTCGTCTCTCCTCTACTCGATCAGGCGTGATCAGGGTCAGGCCGAAGCCCCGGCGGTCTCGTGATCCGCAGCGAATGTCGCGTTGAAGCTCTGAATCGCTGCCACGAGCTGCTCATTCAACTCTTCGGTGAGCTGGCCACCCTCGCGAATGCCGTCGAGCACGTCCTGATGTTTTGCCGCCATGTCCTGATGGAATCCAAGTTCCCACTGCCGTACGAGCCCCACATCGATGTCATCGAGGTAGCCGTTGGTCACAGCGTAGATCACCGCGACCTGGTTCTCGACTGGCATCGGCTGGTACTGGGGCTGCTTCAGCATCTCCACCGTGCGCGCACCACGTGCCAGCTGGCGCTGCGTGGTCGCATCGAGATCTGAGCCGAACTGGGCGAACGCCTCGAGTTCTCGGTACTGAGCCAGGTCCAGACGGAGACGTCCAGCGACCTTTTTCATCGCCTTGATCTGCGCCGCACCACCCACACGAGAGACGGAAATTCCGACATTCACCGCGGGCCGGACACCGGAGTTGAAGAGATCCGGCTCCAGAAAGATCTGGCCATCCGTAATCGAGATGACATTGGTCGGGATGTACGCCGACACGTCACCGCCCTGCGTCTCGATGATCGGCAGCGCGGTCAATGATCCACCGCCCTGCTCATCAGAGAGCTTGGAAGCGCGCTCAAGGAGTCGCGAGTGCAGATAGAAGACGTCGCCCGGGTATGCCTCACGTCCCGGAGGGCGGCGAAGGACCAGTGAAAGCTGGCGATACGCCTGAGCCTGCTTCGAGAGATCGTCGTAGACGACAAGCGTGTGCTTGCCCTGCCACATGAAGTGCTCCGCCAGCGCCGTCGCCGCATACGGAGCGATGTACTGCATCGGGGCTGGGTCGGATGCGTTCGCGGTCACCACGATGGTGTAGTCCATCGCGCCATGCTCACGGAGCGTCTCGACGACCGAACGCACCTTACCGGCTCGCTGACCGATCGCACAGTAAATGCAGATGACGTCGGTGTTCTTCTGGTTGATGATTGCGTCTACGGCTACGGCCGTCTTACCCGTGCCGCGGTCACCGATGATGAGCTCCCGCTGTCCACGACCGACCGGAATCATGGAGTCGATCGCTTTGATACCCGTCTGCATCGGCTCGCCAACCGGCTGCCGCTTGACGATACCCGGGGCCACGATGTCGATCTGGCGACTGCCCTCGATCCCGTCGATAGGACCGTGCCCATCCTGCGGATCACCGAGCGAATCGACGACACGACCGAGGTATCCCGCACCAACAGGGATGTCGAGCACACGACCGGTGCGGCGGACCTGGTCCCCTTCATGGAGACGGGTCCACTCACCCATGATCACCGCACCGATGTTGTCCTCTTCGAGGTTCAACGCGAGCGCGGTGACCGTCTCGCCAGAGTCGGATGAGGTGATTTCGAGCATCTCGGACGCCATCGCCTTCGTGAGACCGTAGATACGCGCAATTCCGTCCTTTACCTCGAGGACTTCGCCGACCTCTTCGGCCTGAAGCTCGTCTTCGTAGCGCTCAATTTCGTTGAGCAGGACATCCTTGATCTCGCTGGCGCGGAGCTGGGAGTCGTTGGCCATCTTCTATCTGGATTCTGGAGTTTGAATTCGGTTCAGGCTGTCGCTGCATCACCGGAGACGGCGGGCAGGTCAGCCTCGAGCAGTCGGCGGCGCATACCTTCCAGCCGTCGGCGGATCGATCCATCGTAAATCGTGTCCCCCGTGCGTACTACAAGTCCGCCTATGATCCCTGCGTCTACCCGGATGTGAGGGATCGCTTCCGTGCCGAGAGCCGCGGAGAGCTTCTCGGTGATCACCTCGCGGGTGGTGTCATCAAGTGCACGGGCCACCGTCACCTGCACGTGTTCTCGACCCATGTGAGCGTCGAGCAGTGCGTGATACTGCTGGGAAATCGATCGCAGCAGACGCTGACGGCGCTTATCAATTGTCACAAGTACAAAGTTCACCACATGCTTCGGCACATGATCTCCGAAGGACTTCTTCACCACCGCCTTCTTATCGGCATCGTCGATGCGAGGCGTCTCCATAAACAGCCGAAACGTCTCGTCTTCGTCGATCAGCTTCGCGACGGTCTCGATCGCCTCACCGTACTGCTGCAGCGCATCGTTACGCGAGGCGAGCTCGAAGAGCGTCTCTGCGTAATTGCGCGCTACCGTCTCGTCCCTCACGCCGCACCCCCACCGGAGCCCATCTCAGCCAGATACCGCTCTACGAGAGCGCGGTCCTTATCCTGGTTGAGGTTCTCCTGCATCAGGCGTGTAGCAGCGGCCAGGGCGAGATCCACCGACTCCTTGCGGAGCTCAGCGATCGCGGCATCGCGCTCTCGCTCGATCTCTGAGCGAGCACGCTCGATGATGCTCTGAGCTTCGGACCGGGCTTTCTCTTCAATTTCTTTACGTACACGATCACCGACCGTTTTGCCTTCTGCGATCAGTTCGTTCGCCTGACGACGGGCGTCAGCGAGCTGCTCCTTATGTTCAGCAAGCAGCGATTTCGCTTCCTCGTTGCGGCTGGCTGCCTCGTCGAGCGTCGACTGAATCCCCTGTTCTCGCGCCTCGACAGCGCCAAGAATCGGACCCCAGGCGAACTTCCAGAGAATGCCGAGCAGCGAAAGAAAGATGAAGGTGGTCCAGACCGTCGTGCCGAGATTGACGGTGAAGAGGGGGGTTGTCCCCTCCGCGCCGCCCTGCGCCCACACCGCATGCGGTGCAGACAACAACGCCACGACCATCAGGCCGATTCGGCTCGTCTTCATACCAAGCTCCGTGTTAAACCGATCTCTGTCGCGTCCCGCGGTCGGGACGGGAGCCGCACTAGAACTTGAGAAAAGCGAGACCGAGGCCGAAGAGCGCCGCACCCTCGATGAGGGCGGCGAGGATGATCGACGCGGTCTGGATATTTCCGGTCGCCTCAGGCTGACGCGCGATACCGGCAGCCATCTGAGCACCGATCTGGCCGATACCGATTCCGGCACCAATGACTGTGAGACCAATCGCGAGGCCGGCGCCGATGAGACCGAGGCCGCCCTGAGCTGCCGCATCCTGAACCACTGCAAGGGTGAAGAACATGTTTCAGATCCTCGAGTTGTGAGGTTGTAGTACGAAAGGAAGAGAGAACTACGAAGTCCGCGCGCGCTTAATGCGCGTGCCGAATGAGACCGATGAACACAGATGTGAGCATCGCGAAGATGTAGGCCTGGAGCGTGGCGACGAAGAGTTCCAGGACCATGATGGCGCTCATGACGATCCACCCGCCGAATCCGACCGCCCAGCTTTGTGTCACGAGGATCAGCCCCACGATCGCCAGAATCAAGATGTGCCCGGCCATCATGTTCGCGAAGAGGCGCACGGCCAGCGCAAAGGGCTTGGTCAGCTTCCCGAGGAACTCGACCGGCGCCATGATGATCAGCATCACAGGCTTGAGTGGTCCGGGAAGGCCATGGGGGATGAAGAATACCGTCTGGGCGTATCCTACCGGCCCAAGGGCCCGATACCCCGCGACCTCCGTGACCACGAACGCAATGATCGCAAGTGCCGCGGTCACAGAGAGGTTCGCCGTGGCCGTGATCCCGAACGGCGTGAGACCGAGCACGTTCATGAACCAGATGAAGAAAAAGATGGTCAGAATGAACGGCGTGTAGCCATCCCCATCCTTGCCGATGTTTGCCCGTACCACC
>JAKMDG010000165.1 GCA_022428035.1 Longimicrobiales bacterium | reverse complement strand
GATCAGGAGCGGTGCCCCGCCAGCGCCCTCCGGGTCTTCGAGACGAGCAACCTGAACGAAGAACGCATCGCAGTCGACGAGCAGAATCCGTCTGGGTGGTGATGATTCAGGCACCAATGCGCGGCTTGTCTGAGGTTTGCTGACCCGGACAGGGTCGGTAGTTTCCAACGCCCGTCCGGCCCTATGCAAGGTAGCTCGACGGCTGCGAGCCGGGCATGATCCTGCGAACCAGTTCAACCACCGAATTCACGCCAAGGAGTCCCGCAACGATGGCTTATCCATTCCAGCTTCCTGATCTCGGCTATGAACACGACGCGCTCGAGCCCCACATCGACGCGCGAACCATGTCGATCCACCATGGCAAGCATCACGCCGGGTACACCGGCAAGTTGAACGCTGCTCTCGAAGGGCACGCCGACCTGCACGGCAAATCCGCGATCGAGCTCGTTTCCGATCTTGATGCACTTCCGGAAGCAATTCGTGGGGCTGTCCGCAACAACGGTGGTGGCTTCATCAACCATGCGCTTTTCTGGGACGTGATGACTCCAGGAGGAGCCGATGCTCCTTCGGGTGACCTCGCCGCCGCGATCGATGCTGCTTGCGGCTCCTATGATGAGTTCAAGGTCCGCTTCCAGGCCGCGGCTGGTGGGCAGTTCGGCTCTGGTTGGGGCTGGCTCTGCTCCGATGCGTCCGGCACGGTTTCCGTGGTCGCCACTGCGAACCAGGACAGCCCGCACATGCATGGTCTCACGCCGATATTGGGCGTAGACGTGTGGGAGCATGCGTACTACCTGCACTATCAGAACCGCCGTCCCGACTATCTCGCGGCGTTCTGGAACGTCGTAAACTGGGATCGTGTGGCAGCCCGATACGCTGCGGCCAGGGGCACCTGACCCGATTCGGGGGCCTGCAGGGTGTGATTCAGGGGCGACTCCGCGAGGAGTTGCCCCTTTTTCGCAGTCGTCTCAACGCTTGCGCGGTGGACCTCACAGCACGGTTGGGTAGTACGACGGGGCGAGGCTGAATGGTGCCTGCAACATGATCATTGCGCAGACAGAAACATTTGTTTACTTCTGTGGTTGGTCTCCATCCTGGCCCGCGAAACTCCCTTCTGAACCTCGAACGGATGCTCACGGAACGCGCTTACGCTCGCTCCTTACGAACGACGCTCCTCGGCCTCGCCGTGTTCGCCGTCACTGCGATCTCCACGCGGTCGGCTGACGCTCAGACGCTGACGGGCTCGCGTGCGTCCATGGACCGTCAGGTCAGTGTGGCTCGTCAGCATGGCTACACGTTTATCGACACGCCCGAACGCGTCCGATATTTCGCGGATCAAGGGTGGCTGGTTCGGGTTGAGTCGACGCGTGACTTCGTCGTCAAGAACGACGTGCGCTACCCGTACGCCAGGCCAGAGGTGGAGCTCTTCGCGGAGCGTCTGGGTCGGCAGTATCGTCAGGCTTGCGGAGAGCAGCTCGTCGTCACCAGCCTGACCCGTCCGACGACGCGTCAGCCGCGAAACGCCTCGGAGCGCTCAGTGCATCCTACGGGTATGGCGCTGGACCTGAGATACAGCTGGAACCGGGCGTGCCGTGAATGGGTGCAGGGTGTTTTGTCTAGCCTCGAGCGGCAGGGGGTGCTCGAGGCGACCCTCGAACGCAATCCCAGGCACTATCACGTTGCTCTGTTTCCGCAACAGTACGCTTCGTATGTGCAAGCACTGCTCTCGCGCGCAGACGGTGGGCCCGCGCTGCTCGAGTACCGTGTTCGGCGCGGTGACTCGCTGTGGACGATCGCGCGAGAGCATGGAATCACGGTCGGCGAGCTTCAGGACGTCAACGGTATTCAGGGAAGCCGCATCTTCGTCGGCCAGCTCATCGACGTGCCACAGGGCGGTTGACGCGCGCAACGGAGTGCCTCTCTCCGGCAGCCCTTCCTGCCCTCGAACGGTACCACCTGATGACGTCTCTGGTCGTACCGCGCCCAATAGGGTGGCTGTCGACCCGGAGTGAAGACGGCATCCTGAATCTGGCCCCGTACAGCTACTTCGGAGCCCTTTCTGTCAGTCCGATGCTTATTGCCGTTTCAATCGGACACAAGAAGGAGGGCCTCAAAGACTCATTGGTGAACCTGAGGCATCGGAGGGCATTTTGCATGAATGTCGTATCCGCAGAGCTACTCGAGCCCATGAACGAGTCCTCGGCGAGCGTCCCACCGAACGTCGATGAATTCCTACGCTCCGGGCTGACGGCCGTGGATTCGGATTGTGTGGACGCTCCCTTCGTAGCGGAGTGTCGGGCGGTTCTGGAATGTGAAGTGCAGCAGGAGGTCGATCTGCATGGAGCTCCGAACACACTCGTCATCGGTGAAGTCGTGGGTATACGGCTCGACCCGAGCCTGAAAACTGAGGAGGGAACGCGACTCATCCTGCCCGAGGACCTCAGACCCGTGGGCCGACTCGGGGGAGCGGCCTATTCCGTGGTCGACGAAGTGCGGCGAGTGCTCCGGCCGGATCGGCGGTGACACGCCAAGGACTCAACGCCTCGAACGCGCACGGCGAAGCTGACGGATCAGTCGCCTGGCCCGCCCCAGAGTAGTTGCATACCCGCCCAGTACGGCATGATGAGTGACTCCGCACCCTCTCGATCGACCCAGACGAGAGCCTCGTCCGCACGTTCGTCCAGAAGTCGCAGATTCGCTCCCGGTCCGAGATCTCGAGCGTAGACCATGTTCGTCTCGGACAGGGCCGGGGCCCGCCACGCGACCAGCTCCAGTTCGAGTACGCCGAGCCGGTCGGAGCGGGCCTCACGGCGGCACGCGGCATCTGGCGAGACGTCCGGAGACACGCGGATCCGATTGCCGGGCGAGAGAAGTTGAACTCGGAGATCGGACGGGGAGCCGGGACGGGAATTGAAGTCGAGGGAGGGTGGGG
>JAKMDG010000163.1 GCA_022428035.1 Longimicrobiales bacterium | reverse complement strand
GTCCGGAAGTCCGGTCGCGTGCAGTTTATCTCCGGCGTTCCGATCGTCGGCTCGCTCCTATTCCTGATCGGGGGGCGGGTCATTCCCGTGGGGTTCACGCCCTGGGTTCTGCTGATCCTGCTCACGGAGATCCCGGCGATGATCACGTTCTCGTCTGCAGAGGCTCCCCAGGATGGTGCAGCGGCAGACGGGCCAGACCAGAGTGCCAGCAGCAGCGCTGACCCAGCAGAGCTCGCCGAGGCTGAGGTCGACCTCGAGAGCGACGCTTCGGCATGACGGACGAAACCTACCCGGAGATCGAAGCGCTGGTCGCGACGCTGCGTGACCGCAGACTTCGACTCTCCGCAGAAGGGTCGCGACAAGGGCTGGGAGGAGGATGGTGCCGTATCCGCTTCACGGTCCGTGGTGGTCAGACGTTGAGCGTTCCCATCGACGACGAGTGCGAGGACGCCGCAGAGGCGAACGCGCCCCTGCTCCTTCATCCGATCCTTTCTATATGCGAGGCCTATGACGAGTCCCACGATGTTTTGGCGTGGGCCCGCGATGCGGAACTGGATGCATCCGAGGACTGGGTTCGCCATCTCTATGGAGAACTCGGGGACGTCGTGCCGAAGATCCGCGCTGTCGTCGGCCGGAAGGTTCGTGCGCTCACACCGTGGGACTACAGTATGAACATGGGTGTGACTCGCGCGCTAAGATCCCTTGAGTATGAGAGTGACACATGAAGACGGTGAATCCAGGGTTCACGGCCCTGCTCATGCTGGGCATGGCTTTTCTCTTGATCCTCGCGGTGGTCGTCGCAGTACTGACGCGGTAGCGGCGCGTTAGCGGGATACCCGATCCATGCCGTTCTCGGATCCCTCGTCATGAGGCGATCCGCAGGTGGCTACCACGGCGCCGGTCGCGAGCGCGGCAGGGCCAGTCCCGGTTCGTCCAGATGGTGTATGCAAGGAGCCCGACCCCCACGGTTCCAGAGACGACCCCCAAGACCAGATTCAACCGGGGCGACAGCTCCAACGAGGCTTCCGGGAATTGGCGGATTGCGATCGCTGCGATGATACCGACCACGAACAGCCCGATCACCAGTTCCATAAACGACGTGCTGACGAAGTGTCCAGAATTGTTGTGCCTGTCCATCGAGCGTCCTTGGTAACATCGGGAGTGGTCGGCGGTCAAAAAATACGTTCTAACTGCCACTGGCGTTGGTCCAGGTGGCAGCAGCCTACCGACCCCACGCTCCGCGGGACAGGCTGCCCCACTCATCCTGCGCGCAAACCTGGCCGATACGCAGACTATCGGTAGCGCACGCCCTCCAGATCGATCCATCCACCGGGCCGCCGCCCTCCAGGGTCATGGTGGGTCCAGTGAAGGACGCCGCCCTGCTCGTTCCACTCGTACTCACCGCGCAGGCCGACGTGATCACCCCGCTCGAGTGGAACGCGGTCGGCCAGATCGATATTGTGGGCGACGAGGAGCGTCTGACCAGACACCAGCCGCAAGATGAAGCGCTGATGACGTGATCCTTCGTTGTCGTCGGACAGCACCCGATCGACGGAGCCGCTGAGCTCGATGACCTCGTCGCTGATTCCCTGAGCAAAGAGCTCGGCGACATGGGCGTCGGCGGAGCCAGACCGCGCCTCGGTTGGGGCACCGGACAGCCCGGAGGTCGGTGGCTCAGGGGGCGACTCACCGCGATCGCGCGCGACGGCGGCAGCGACCACGACCGCGACAACCACCGCGAGCCGGAGCCACCGGGGCATCGCACCCAACCGCGAAGATCGGTCGGTCGGCGTCATCACTGGTGGGCCCCTGGCCTGAGAAAGTCGACGGAGATGATACTCGCGCGTGGCGATCGATCCCGCGACCCGGTCGGAACTGCGTTCTCGATCGGTCGAGACCCCCACCCCTACCTGCTACTACCGACCCGCAGCCCTGAAATCGACCGCGCCCCACAGCGGCGCACTCTCGTAATAGACCCCATCGCTCATCACCGCAGACACGCTGCGAAGATTTCGGATGTCCACGAGCGGATTTCGGTCCAGGATCGCGATATCGGCTTCCTTGCCGACCTCGAGCGAACCGGTTTCCGCGTCCATCCCCATGACCCGAGCGGGCACGAGGGTGGCGCTGCGAAGCGCATCGAGCGGTGAGAAGCCTGCGAGGTCGTGATACGCCTCGATTTCCAGGTAGAGGTTGAAGAGTGGGACGCCGTTGTCTGTGCCGGCGACGATCGGCACGCCCGCGCGATGAAACGCCCCGAGTACGTCCATGGCCACGCGTACATCTTCGGCCATCTGCTCGGCACGCGTCGTGTCCACACCGGGCAGGAACCGCTTGCCCTCCCACAGCTCGTACGCAATCCGGCCGACGTCGGGCTCCACGGTCTCCAGTAGCGTGCCGCGGGGAAGGTTTCTCAGCATGTCGAGAGAGATGGTGGGGTCGAGCGCCGTGCCGTGCTCGAGCAAGAACTCTGCGGCCCGCGCGATTCGAGCAGGGCTGACGTCCCGGTCAAAGAGGTACAAAGCGCCGAGATCGGCCACGGATTCTTCGGGGAAGAGCACGGACAGAAACAGTCCGCGGTGATTGAGCTGATCCATGCCGAGCGCCACCGCATCTACGGTGTTTCCGACCGCTCTCGGCACGTGACCCGTCACGGTCATCCCACGCTGGTGGGCCTCCTCGGTCAGCACACTGAGGACATCAGGCTCGATCGCCGTGTAGATCTTCACCTGCTTGTACCCTTCGTCGTCATACCGGGCCACGACCTCGCGCGCCTCGGCGGCGGTCCGGGCGCGGACCACGCCGTTACCGGTGATGCCTGCACCGTCGGTCATACCAGCGAGCAGGATCTCCGGCCCCATCGCCCGGCCCTCGGCGACGGCATCGCGAAAGGCCGTCGCGAACTCGAGTTCATTCCCCAGATCCCGGATCGTGGTGACCCCACCCGCGAGGTACGTCGGTGCCCACTGGACCTGATTGGCGTGGGCGTGCATGTCCCACAACCCGGGAATCAACGTCTTGCCGGTCACGTCGAGGACGTCGGCGTCCTCCGGGATCTCGACCTCCGCTCGAGGACCGATCTCCCGGATCCGGCCGGCCTCGATCAGGACGGTCATGTCGGAGCGGGGCTCGTCGCTCAGGCCGTCGACCACATCCCCTCCCACGAGCGCGGTGACGGCAGCCGGGTCGTCACGGAGCGCATCCGTGTACTCCGCGA
>JAKMDG010000155.1 GCA_022428035.1 Longimicrobiales bacterium | reverse complement strand
GGCGGAGGTCGAGGGGGTGCTTGCCGACGCTGTCCGCAGCGCGGACCGGGAAGCCGCTCGCGGCGATCGCATCCTCAGCCCCATGCCGGTCATGACGCCGGCCGAGGAGGATCGGTTGCGGCGCTACCTTAACGGAGCCCATGTGGCGGAGGCGAGGGCCGCGGGGGTCCGCGTGAGGGACGATGCGCAACTCGATTCGCTCGTCGCCTCTGGCCGACTCGTCGAACTTGCGGATAGTTCGGAGTTCTGGATCGTGCGGAGACGGACAAACGCCCACGTCATACCCGAGATGCGTGCGCTCCTTGAGACACTGGGCGCACGCTTTCACGAGCGACTCGTCGAGCTTGACCTACCTCTCTATCGCATCGAAGTGACGAGCGCGCTACGGACTGCGGAGCAGCAGGCTCGCCTGAGGCGGACGAACACCAACGCGGCCAGCGGTGTGAGCTCGCACGAATTCGGGACCACCGTGGACCTTTCCTACGCCGCGTTCGCACCGCCCGCGGAGACGCCGCCGACCGTCCCCGAGAACGCACCGGCCGAGTTCCAGCCCCATCTCGAGCGTCTCACCGATCTGGCCCTGGAGTCGTTGTCCGCCCGGAAATCACGGGAACTGGGCCGAGTCTTCAGCCAGGTGCTCGCGGAGGCCCAGGCCGAGGGGCTGGCGATCGTCATCTACGAGCGCCAGCAGACGGTATACCATGTCACGGTGCGACGACCGTAGGGCGTGTGACGCGGTCTCACAGGCTCAACGCGGATCCCGTTGGACCGTCTGCCCAGAAATGCGCGGAGGCGAGAACGGCAGCGGGGCTTCCAGGCAACTGCAGGAGGCCGCCACCGGGCAGCCTCGATCCGCTCATGAGGCACGTGTACCAGCTCGGGCTCGACCCCCACGACGTGCCCGAGAGTGCGGATGAACTCGTTCTGGGTCACCGGTGGACCGGGGAGGTTAAACGCCTCAGCGCCATCGGTCTCGCGTGACGCGGCACGAAGAGAGGCGTCTGCCACGTCGTCCGCGTGCACCCACTGCATGACCTCGAGAAGCGATGAAGCGTCTCCTAACCGCTCGGTGCAATGGCCCGCTCGAACTCCTCCAAGCCCCAGAGGGGCGAGAGGTTGGCGTCGGCCCTGATATTCAGACGCGAGTGACCGTCGGCGAACGCCCGACTGAGGAGTCGTACGGATTCGAGGTCCTGTCCCATATGGGCCAGGGTTGCGGCGCTCCAGTAGGTGGCCGACCCGAACAGGTAAGGCCGGTCGAGCGTCCGTAACCAGTCCAGCGCTCTTTCGGCTCCGGCGATGTCTCCGGCGAGGGCCATGGCAACACCCTGCATCCCGCGCAATCCGACGCTGTCCGGGGTACCCTCCACCAGCGGCCCCAGGATCGCGAGCGCCTCGTCACCCCGGCCGAGGAGGACGTACGCCTGCGCGGTGGCCACGCTCTCTGCCGGGCGATCGCGGGCTAGATACCAAGTCACTGCTCGCTCTCCGACGGATCGGGCTTCCTGCGGACGCCCAGCTCGCGCCAGCTCCGTCGCGACGTCGAACAGCACTGAGCCGGCAGATGGGCCCTGCCAGTCCCGGGCGGCCTCGACATCTTCCAGAATCGGTTCGGCCTCGTCCAGCCGGTCCAAGGCGATCAACGCACGAACTTCGAGCTCGTGGAACACGAGAACGCGGGGGAATGCCTCTCTGCCTCGGCGGGTGACGTCCAGCGCCTCCTGATGGCGGCCGGTCAGATGATTCGCTCGGGATAGACGTGACGTAGCGAAGTACCACGCCTCGAGGATGGAGCCCGTCAACTGCTCAAGCGCCTGGCGTGCTTCGTTGGGTCTGCCCGCATGCAGCGCAGTATTGCCCACGAGATACGTCCACGTGTTCGTCCCGTACGTCGTGGCCAGGTCGCGAACCCTCTGGAGTTGCGATTCCGTTTCTCCCGACAGGAGGGCCGTGGCCCACTCCAGATAGTCGATGCCCATAGGGCTCAAGAGCTCGCGTCGACTACCGACCACGCTCACTAGAGAGTCAGCGATTGCATACCGGCGGAGGTTGATGTTCGCTGAGGCCGCGACGGCCAAGGGGTCCACGAAGGTGGTGTCGAGGTCAAAAGCGGGGTTCAGCAACGGGATTGCCCGGCTGAATTCAGTGGCGTTGAACGCGCTGCGGCCCTGTAGAAAGACTTCCAGGGCACTCAACGTCGGTGCCCTGTACGAAAGAGCTTCGCTTCGCTCTTGACCGAGTACGTCACGTACCAGGGTGCCGAGGGTTCGCTGCTGGAGCTCGAGTATGACCGGGAGGGGGAGCGCGGCAGGACCCGAGGCTTCAACGGCTCCGATCAATTCACCACTGGGAACACTGAATACCTCGGCTCTGAACTCGAGTACTGTTCCGTCCAGGTTGAACACACCCGTCACCGCGGTCCCGGCCCCGAGATCCTCGGCCATGTCCACGACACCCTTGCTCTCGACTTCCAGCATAGCTTGAGTGACTGCCGGCTCCGAGACTGCCCTCATGCCTTCCAGCCGCCGGCTTCCATCCGTCACGATCTAGGCGGATAAGGTGCCGAGCCGGTCGAGCTCTGCGTCGCCCGTGAGGTTCTCGAAGGGAAACACCGCCAAATAGTTGCGCGGCAGAGCATCGGAAGTTGCTGCTGTGGCGGGGATAGCTCTTCCACTCCGGCCGTTGACGGACAGCGTCACGCCAAGCACGACTGCGCTCAGGACCCCAATGCCCGCGACCGCCGCGACAGTGCGCCGGCCGGAGGCTCTGGACCGGACGGAACGCTCGCCGAGACTGGATGTGGCGACCCCCTCCAGACGATCCAAGACTTCGTCGGCCGACTGCCACCGGTCAACGGGGCTCTTCTCGAGGCACCCCATGACGAGCGCCGCGAGATCTGCGGGCACCGAAGGCCGAGATGCCTGCACCGGGACGACGTCGTCCACGACGTGCGCCGTGAGGGTTTGCCGCCTAGTGCGGCCATGAAAGGGCGGCTGACCGGCCAGCATGTGGTAGGCCAGGCACCCTACGGCATAGATGTCGGCTCTGTGGTCGACGTGGTCGCTCGCGGCCGCCTGCTCGGGGGCCATGTACTCCGGTGAGCCAAGGTGCGCGCGGTCGAGGTCGAGCGTCTGCGGATCGGCTGCTTGAGTGACTGCCCGCGCGATTCCGAAGTCCGCCACGATCGCACGTCGTCCCGATATCAGGACGTTGCCCGGCTTGATATCCTGATGCACCACGCCTAGTCGGTGGGCCGCCGCCAGGCCTCCCACAACGTCTCGAAGAAGGCGCACCACCTCTGATATGGGGAGCGGTTTTGCGCGTTCGAGCCGTTCGCGCAGCGACTCCCCCACGACGTAGGGCATCACGAAGTAG
>JAKMDG010000113.1 GCA_022428035.1 Longimicrobiales bacterium | reverse complement strand
CTCGAGCTCTCGAACGGACGAAGAGCAGGCATGAGCGATGTAGTCGATTACTTCGTCGTCCAAGGCGAGACCCTCATCCTCGGCCTTGGTTCGGAGGATGGCCATCCGGGTTTCGTAGTCCGGGGGGCGCAGGTCCACGACGAGGCCCCATTCGAATCGCGAGACCAGTCGCTGCTCCAGCCCTTCCATGTCACGCGGAGGCCGATCAGAGGTGACGACGATCTGACGCTGTGCGTCATACAGGGCGTTGAACGTGTGGAAGAATTCTTCCTGAGTGCTTTCTTTGCCCTTCAGGAAGTGAATGTCGTCGACCAGGAGCAGGTCGATCTCGCGATACCGAGCGCGAAAACGATCGGTTGCCCCCCTGCGGATCGCCTGGATCAGCTCGTTCGTGAACTGTTCGGACGAGACGTAGGCGACGCGACGATTGGGCTGGACCTGAAGCGCCGCGTGACCGATGGCGTGCATGAGGTGTGTCTTGCCCAGGCCAACTCCGCCGTACAGAAACAGTGGGTTGTAGAGCTGGCCCGGACTGTCTGCGACCGCGCGCCCTGCTGCATCGGCTAACTGGTTGTTACCGCCGACGACAAATCGATCGAAGGTGTATCGGCTGAACAGACCCGGATCCAGAACGGGAGCAGGGCGTGTCGGCTGCTGCGACGCCACAGTCGGCGAGAATACAGATCCGGAGTGCTCAATGTTGGATCGACTCGCGCTCGTGGTCTGGGTGGGCCCGGCAAAGGCATCGGCGGGTCCGTCGACTCGAACCGACGGGACAGGGTTCTCACTGACGGACGGAGCGGCACGCACCGTGAGGGCGACCTCGCGCCCAAGGGCGGTTTTCGCAGCCTCTGCGATGAATTCGCCATACTTGTCCTCGAGCCATTCCGCGTGGAACGGACTCTGAGCCTCGACAATGATCTCGTCCGCGGAAACGGCAACACATCGGGCGCCAGCGACCCACGTCTGGAACGCATGCCCCGGAACTCGTTCGCGGACGGACTCGCGAATGGATGCCCAGAGGTCCTGTGCGCTCAGCTCCATACTGTGGTCCTGATTCCCATTTCGTGGCCGCGGTTCGAAGAACCGGCTGACGCGAAGCGGGTTGAACGACAGGGCATCGCTGCGCGCTTTCTCAGGTCGTGGACAGGGTCTCGAGAGAGCCTCGATTTTCCCGAGGGGCGTCGAACCTACAGAGGCTTTCTGGAAATGTCAAAACGCCCGAAAAGGCCCCGAATCAAAGGGCTTTCGTAGCACTTCCACGGCCAGAGCGTTGACCATTTTGTGCGCTGCGAGCTATCTTTCCAAGCTCGTCTCTAAACGCAGTACAACCAATGAATCGGGCTGGCAGTAATGAAGCCGACATACAAGCCGCGCAACCGCAAGCGGGTGAACAAGCACGGGTTCCGCGCTCGCATGAAGACGGCAGGCGGACGCAGGACACTGAACCGCCGTCGGAACCGCGGACGGGCGCAGCTCGTCGTCAAGACCGGCGGCAAGTAGGCCGCCCGGTCCCGGACCGGGTCGAGGCGCTCCCGCGAGGCGCGCGGATTCGGCTGGGGTCTGAGATTCGTGAGTTACTCGATCGGGGGGAGCGGAAGAGGACAAGACATCTGGATGTCTTCTTCGCCGCTTCTCCCGTTTCGCGTTCCCGTCTGGGGCTTATCGTTCCGAAGCATCGGCACTCGATCGTGGAACGGAATCTCGTGAAACGTCGGCTTCGTGAGATCGGTCGCCGACGTGCCATGCTGGCACTACGTGAGGCGGGCCGGCCTTCGGACGTGCTGCTTCGGGCCAGGCGCAGGGCGTATGAAGCAGACTATGCGGTGCTGGAAGCAGAGGTGATGTCAGCGGTGGAGGCGTGGTGCTCCGGCGTCTGCTGATCGGTATCGTCCGATTGTATCAAGCGGCCGTTTCACCGTGGACGCCGGCGTCCTGCCGGTTCACGCCATCGTGTTCGTTCTACGCGATCGAGGCGCTGCAGGTGCATGGGGCGCGTCGTGGAAGCTGGCTCGCGATTCGGCGAATCGGCCGCTGTCATCCTTGGGGTGGGCAGGGTTTCGATCCGGTCCCTGCCTCACACACTCATGAATATCGGACGCTCGAGGATCGTACCGAGAGAGTCCGGCTCAATCGTCTGATGTCCTGATGAAGACCGAAGCTCGCTTTCTTCTGGCCGTTTCTCTGATGCTCGCGGTTCTCGTGGGCACGAATCGGCTCTTCCCGCCTCCTGTAGTGGAGGACGCTGGGGTAGCGTCGGACTCTGCAGGCGCCGGTACCTCAGGCTCTTCGGCTCTCCCGCGGGACGTGGCTGGGTCGACCACGAATGAGGCGCAGCCGACGGTTCTAGCGGATCAGGCCCTTGTGCAGGAAGCGGGGCAGGCTCCCGAGGTCGTGCCCCTGGTGGACGTGGTGGTGGAAGGGCCGCGGTACCGGTACCGGTTCACGACGTTGGGCGCTCGGCTGACGTCGGGAGAGCTACTGGAGTTCGGGGCAATCAACCGGGATGGACCGGTTCAGGTGGTGCCCGATGGGGCCTCACCCTACCTGGGCAGCAAGGTAGTCGTGGGTCAGGACACGGTGGACTTGTCCGGTGTGGCCTTCACCGTCGAGCCTGAAGAGGGACTTCGCCTGAGCTCGGGCGATGGGCCGCAGACGCTCGCCTTTGTCTACGAGCACCCAACGAGTGACTTCAGGTTCAGGGTGGAGTACGCGTTCGATCCGGATGAGTACACGCTAGGCGTCAGTGGTTCACTGAGCGGAGTCGACCGCGCGTTACTGGTGACGGACCTTGGTGAAGGCTTGGCCTACGCCGAGGCCGACTCTGCACTGGAGCAGAGGTCGATGGCGTACGTCTACAACCACCTGCAGGACGGCATCCGCTCGACCTTACTCGACAAGGCCGATGTGGAGGTTGTTGAGGGTCCGCTGATCTGGGCGGCGTTGAGAAGCAAATTCTTCGTCACGGCGTTGTTGTCGGGCTCTGCCGATGAAGCGGTGGACGACACCGGGTATCTCGGTGGGTTACTCGTGCGGCCGGGAGAGTTGCCGGAACGGGTGCGGATTGGAGCGGCCCGCACTGTGTCCGAGGGGGAGACCTACTCGTACCGCCTGTTCATGGGCCCGCAGCAGTACGCGCTGCTCTCCTCGCTGGGCGACGACATGGAAGAGGTGAACCCGTATGGGTGGCGCTTCTTCCGGCCGATTATTCGACCGTTCGTGTCCATCATCATGACGGTTCTGACCTTCCTGCACACGCAGTTCAGCATGGGTTACGGGTGGGTGCTGGTGGTCTTCGGGGTGATGATGCGGGTCGTGCTGTTCCCGCTGAACCACAAGGCAATGAAGGCACAGCTGAGGAACATGGCTGTGCAGCCGCTCGTGAAGCAGATCCAGGACAAGTACAAGGACAAGCCTGAGAAGCTGCAGAAAGAGATGATGAAGCTGTATAAGGATCACGGCTTCAATCCGCTGGCCGGCTGTCTTCCCATGCTGCTGCCGTGGCCGGTGCTGATCGCGCTCTTCTTCGTGTTTCAAAATACGATTGAGCTTCGCGGTGTGCCGTTCCTGTGGCTCCCCGACCTCTCTGCGAAGGATCCGTTCTACATCCTTCCGGTGCTGCTGGCGATCTCGATGTTTCTTATGCAGTGGATCAGCCTGCGGTCGATCGATACGGACAACCCGCAGATGAAGATGATGATGTACATCATGCCCCCCATGATGCTCTTCATATTCATGAATCTCGCGAGTGGGCTGAATCTGTATTACGCGACGGCGAACATCGCTACGCTTCCTCAACAGATCTGGATCGCTCGAGAGCGGGCTCGCATGAAGCAGGGGCCGCCGCTCACGCTGACCGTGAGCGATTAAGCTGCGGCGAGAGGTCGCGTTGTCGAGATGATGATGGAGGTCGACACGATCGTATCGCTGTCGACACCGCCCGGTGTGGGCGCGCTTGCCCTGGTTCGGTTGAGTGGGCCCGATGCCGTCGCGGTTCTGGGCGCTCTACTCGATGAGCGTGCCGATGTGCCTGCGGTTCGCATAGCCACGCTTCGGCGTCTGCTGGATCCGGATACGGGTGACCTGATCGATGACGTGGTGGTCACGCGGTATGTGTCTCCGGAGAGCTACACCGGTGAGGATATGGTGGAACTGTCCTGTCACGGTGGTTGGCTGATTCCTGAACTGGTCGTGGACGCGTGTGAGCGTCTGGGTGCGCGACGGGCGGAGCGCGGGGAATTCACACGTCGAGCGTATTTGCGAGGGAAGCTCGATCTGATTCAGGCGGAGGCGATCGCTGACCTCATCCATGCGCGGAGCAGCGCGATGCACCGGGCGGCTCTGGTTCAGATGGAGCGAGGGCTGTCACGCAGGATATCCGAACTACGTGAACGATTGATACGGCTCGAGGCTCTTCTCGCCCACCATGTTGACTTCCCAGAGGAGGATGAGCCTCCGGTGTCGATCGATACGGTCATGGAGGAGGCTGTCGTCCTGCTCGGTGACCTGGACGCGCTTCTCGCGACTGCGCCCGAGGGCGAACTCCTTCGCGAAGGAGCTTTGGCCGTGTTCGCTGGCCGGCCCAATGCCGGGAAGTCATCCCTGTACAACGCGCTACTGGGAGAGCAGCGGGCGATTGTCACGGAGGAGCCGGGGACGACACGAGACGCCCTTGAAGCGGTAGTCCAGATGGGGGGATTTCCGTTTCGACTGGTCGATACGGCAGGGCTACGTGAGCCCGCAGGACAGATTGAAGAGATGGGTATCGAGATCGCCAGGGGATACCTCGGTCGGGCCGACGTGGTTCTGTACTGCATTCCAGCAGACGACGAACCAAGCCCGGAGGATCTGGCGTTTCTGAACAAGCCAGCGGCAGCGCCGATTGTCCTGGTGCGTACCAAGACCGACCTCGGTGGACCGGAGGTGAAGCCCCCGGGTCCCGGGAGTGACGAAGGATCGCGGCGGCTTGGCGGGTATGTGCCTGTCTCGGTTGAGACCGGTGCTGGTGTGGCGCAACTGCGGCAGGTTTTGCCAGAGCTCGTGTACAGGCGCATGGTCACCTCGGAACCGACCATGCCGGTGCTGACTCGAGCACGGCAGTCGCGTTCGATACGTCAGGCCCGCACGGAGATCGAGGCGTTCCGCGAGGGACTGTCTTCCGGTTTGCCGGCGGAGATTGCGGGAACGCATCTGCGTGCAGCGGAGTTGGCGATGGAGGAGCTTCTGGGTACGGTAACTGTCGACGACATTCTGGATGTCGTCTTCCGAGAGTTCTGCATCGGAAAGTGACTGTCACGGAGCCAGCGGAGGGGTGCGAGATGGTCGCCGGCTAC
>JAKMDG010000098.1 GCA_022428035.1 Longimicrobiales bacterium | reverse complement strand
CTAGACAGGCCTGCGACACCTAGTCCGGTGACCACTGCAAGAGCAAGTACGCGAGGTGCGCCTATTCTGCGAATAAAATCGATTGCCGCGTCTAGGGGTGACATGTCAGATCGATCAGGATTGCATGTTCACGACGGTCCGATACGCGTCGACCACGCGATTTCGAACTTCGACAAGCATCTCCAGCGCCAGACCGGCCTCCTCTACGGCGGCCATGACGTCGTGCAGCTCGACCGGGTCCCCACGGAGGAACGCTTCGACGGCGTCGCTGGCCCCGTCCTGGAGGCCCTGAACTTCTCCCAACGCCTGGGCGAGTGTGTCCTTGAACGACATACCGGACTCATTAAGCTCCGAAATTCCGGTACCCGCGCGCACACCAGCCGCCTCGGAGCCGTAGAGACTTCCAATCGATCCTACACCCTGCACCGGAACGTTCATCCTAAATCCTCACATCCAGTCGCTGCCCCAAACGCGCAACCGGACCGTTGTTGTCGAGGGCATCCGACCCAGGACCGTAGGTAGCGGGCCCAGACAGGCCGCTACGCATGTACCATGCGATTTCCTCACCGCTCAGCACGGACCAAAGCTGCGGATCCACCCTGTCGATGGCCCTGCCCTGTGCCTCGATGGTGCTGGGCTGAGCAGAACTCTTCGTCTCCGCGACCGACCGCTCGGCCGCCTGCGAAGCAGCCTCCGCCGAACCTTCCCGACGAATTCCGAGAGGGTCGGGAAAAAAAGATCCAAGGCCGTTGATTTCCATAATGGTCTTCTAAATCTGGGTGGCGCGACGAAGCATCGATTTCATGGCGTCGAATACCGTGGCATTGGCCTCATAGACACGGCGCGTCTCCATCAAATCGATGGTCTCTTCAGTGATATCTACGTTCGGGTACCGAACGTATCCAGCTTCATCTGCATCAGGGTGCCCGGGCTCGTATACCAGCGGCCCTTCCGAAGCGTCTTCGACAACGCCGAGGACCTCCACACCATACGCTCGCTCAAGCGCAGCGTACGTCTCTCCAGGAATCGGAACCTCAGGTACCTCGGGCACTTCAATGGACAGGGCGTTCTGAGCGAGCGCTGCGCGGACCTCGTATGGGCTCTGAGCTTCTGAGAGCTCCAGGACTCGCCTCCGGTACGGACCACCGTCGGGCGTTCGGGTCGTCTCGGCGTTTGCGATATTCGTCGCAATCACATCCATCCGACGCCTCTGCGCGGAAAGGCCGGATGCAGAGATGGCAAGGCCACGAAACAGGCTAGGAATACCTCCGGTCCCGGGCACGTTTACGAGCTCCTCATCGAAGCTCGCAGCTGCCCATAAACCTTTTGCAGCATCTGCCCCATCGCTTCATAACGGATCTGCTCATCTGCCAACCGGACCATCTCAACCTCCAGGTCCACGCCTTCCGCATCCAGCGCATGCTCGAGCGCCGCCTCGAACGATGCCTCTGCGCCGTTGGAAGCATTCGCTACTCGATGAGCGATCTCGCGGGAGCGAGCCATACTCGCATCGAGTCCCTCCCGGAGGGCAAGAGCAGAGCTGGAACCCAGCAGACCTCGAATCATTGATCTCGCAAGCAAAGAAGTGTGATCACACCTCGCCAACGCAATCTCCGGGCCACAATCGCCACCGAGTTACGTGAAGAATCGCCCAGGAGCCTTAAGTTGTTCTCCTGCAAACCCTTACACCCTATCACGAAGCCCGTGCAGCACATCCTGCGGGTACGGTGGAGACCGGAACCGGTCAAAACAGTGCGAGACGTCGGCACGTCATGCCGACCGACCCCGGCCGTTTCTGCCGGAATTCGACGCCCTCGGGAGTCGGGCTCCGGGCCCGAGTCTTTCGCCGGAGCTAGGAGTTCAGCTTGTTCCGGAGAGTACGAACCCCGATCCCGAGCAATTTTGCAGCCTGAGTGCGGTTGCCGGACGTTCGTTCCAGTGCTGCCTGAATGAGCACATCTTCCGCGCCCGAGATCGAGAAGCCCTGGAGAACGACCCGGTCCCCGTCAGAGATCTCCTCAAGAGGAGCCGTCGAGTTCCTCCCGCGCTCTTCACCCGAACTTCGCGGAGCAGAGGGTCTCGGAGCCACCAGATCCGTCGTGACGTGATGGAGCTGCACCTCACCGTCTCCTGCCAGGATCACGGCTCGCTCAACGGCGTGACTGAGCTCGCGAACGTTCCCCGGCCAGTGATGGGCCTGAAGTGCTTCCACGACCTCGGGCCCGATGCTGGCTTCCCCCC
>JAKMDG010000087.1 GCA_022428035.1 Longimicrobiales bacterium | reverse complement strand
GTGATGACACCTTCCAGCGGTCCGCAACCGACGACGCTCCGCCGCGGAGCGTCTCGCCACGGGTGTGGTTCGGATGGTTCCGACGGAGGCGGCAGATGCGGCGAGAGTTCAGCCGTGTGCGAAGCCTCGAGGCCCTTCTCCCGTCGCTCGATCCGCACCGTGTGACCATCGACTACGAGCTTCATGCCGCCGTCGTCACGGCGGCTGCGCTGGACGTGCCGATCCTGCTCTCGATCGTGTGGTTCACAATCTTCCGGCACCCGGGCTTGGCACCGATGGAGTTTCGGGCGCACCCCGCATCGGACTCGACCGGCCGAGCACTACTGGGGACACTCTGGTTGAGCAGTTTCGTCTCCGGATTGTTCCACCACCGGCGAAGACACCGTAGCATCCAGGACCTCAGAATCCGGATGAGTCAGGTCCTGTTCAACGCAATGTCCAACAGTGACTTCGCCCAGTCGGTGGTGGTTTTCGGTGCGACCGTGACCGCCGGAACAGCCAGATGCCTCCCAGACCACGGCAATACCCGCGTTCCCGCCCGACGAAGAGACGAACCGGGTCGCGCCTCGGCGGGAGTATTCCTGACATGCCGCATCTGTGCCGCGGATGTGGAGCGACCCCGGTAGCTGCGCTGATTCGAGCTTCAGCCAGACTATGGGGCCTACATGCGCGGTGCTCGGCGGTAGAAGTTCCGTTGTAGGCGGAGACCTCGTGCCGGACTCCGATCAAACAACCGACTCTTTCTTGACACGGCGGAGGACTCGGTCCGAAGCTACAGCCCCCATCAACCAAGTTCTCTCGAGCGTACCAATTGGCGCACATTCTGTGTATGACGTCCGGGTTGACGGGGATCCTACACGCGAGCTATGAGGTCGTTGCCCGACTCGAGGCCGCGGGGCATCGCGTTTCGTATGCGTGCCCTCATGAGGTTCGCGACCGGGTGGAAGCCCAGGGTATCGCATATCATCAGCTGCCTGCGGTGAATTTCTCTCCCGCCCCGGCACTCCCTTTGATCGAAGGACCCTGGCGCGTGCTGAAGAAGGTGTGGCTCGCCCTGCATCGTCTGCAGGCGAGACGCGAAGCCGCGGTGACCAACATGGCGATGGATCAGTTCGAAGCGCTTCTTGAGGAGCTTCGTCCGGACCTCTTGCTGATGGACATGGAACTCCACGATCACATCATCACCGCCGTAGCCGGTGGGCACCACGTCGTCTTGATGAGTCAGTGGTTCTGTTCCTGGCGGCGGCCCGGCCTTCCACCCATCGACTCACCCGTAATCCCGGGAAAGGGCTTCTCCGGGTCGCCGCCGGGACGCTGGCTCGTCAGCACTCGGAGCCGGGTGGATCGCTGGCTGCGGAACCAGAAGTCCGCACTTCGGTCGGGATTCGTCGATCGTCGGTCGATCCTGCGGTACTACGCCCGCTCTGTCGGTTTCCCGATGCACCTACTGGAGAGCGGGAACTGGCCACCGCCCTATACTTACGACGACTTGACGGTCCTCTCTTTAGCCTCTGGAGCGCTGGAGTTTCCGCACGCGCCGAGGCCTGGGTTCCACCACGTAGGCCCCGTCGTCTCCATCGATCGAGTGGATCCAGCGTCGGATTCGGCTACCGAGGAGAGACTCGATGCCCTGCTGGGCGGGTGCTCGGAGAAAGATGCTACGCTGATCGTCTGCACCGTGACGACCATGGATGGTGAGAACGAAGACCTCGGCTTCATCCAGCGTCTTGCCGAGGCGGTTCGGGATCGCCCGGACTGGACTGTCATTGTAGCGATGGGCGGCTCCGACGCCTCTCGGCTCGGTCCACTTCCAACCAATGTCCATGCGTTCTCCTGGGTGCCGCAGGCACGCCTTCTGGCATCCGCGGATCTGTCGATCAACCATGGTGGAATCCACACGATCAACGAGTGCCTGTACTTCGGCGTGCCGATGCTCACCTTCTCAGGAGGTCGTCATGACCAGCCGGGAACAGTAGCCCGCGTGGCGTGGGCAGGACTTGGTCATACAGGCGACCGTGCATCGGACGATGTATCGACGATCGCGGGTCGGATCGATGCGGTGCTATCCGATCAGACACTACGAAGGCGCGTGCTGTCGGCATCTGCTGCAGCACGGTCGAGAGCTGCCAGAGAGCGACTGGCCTTGGTCATCGCGGATGAGCTCTGAGGCTGGCGGCGGTTGTGCGTGTATTTCCCCGTGCGTGTGGAGTGAAGGAGTGCTGGTGAGCGAACTGCGGGCGCGTCGAGTGGCACTCATGCTCATCGTGGCAGGCGTGGGGATCCGGATTTGGGGATTTGCGGCAGGTAGCCCTTTTTGGCTGGACGAGGCTTTCCTGGTCCTCAACTTCCGCGAACTCGGCCCGCTTCAGCTCCTGGGGCCGCTCGACTACGGGCAGAACGCCCCGGTCCTCTGGTCGCTCCTGCACGACGCGATCTACAGCGTGTTCGGGGCCAGCGAGTCGGCGCTCCGCTTCCCTTCCTTGGTGGCGTCGATCCTGAGTGTTCCACTGATGTGGTGGTGCGCCCAGAGGGTTGTCGGTCCACGACATGCCCTGATCGCCCTCGCGGTCGTGGCGTTCAGCCCCTTCGTGGTGTGGCAGGGCCTTCAGCTCAAGCCCTACTCCAGCGACCTCTTTATCGCTCTGCTTCTTCTTTCGCTCGCACTGGCTGCAGCGACCGACCGCCGTTGGTGCAGGGCGTTGGGGCCCGTGGGACTACTTGCGATATTCGCGAGTATGCCGGCGGTCTTCGTCCTTGCTGGCATCGGGGCCGTGATGCTCCTTCTCTCTCTTCGGGCAGAGGGAGATCCAGATAGACGCGGCCTATTCGTTATCAATGCGGTCTGGCTAGTCGCGGGCGTGTTCAACGTTGTCGTGTTCCTCCAGCCCGGAGGACAGCCGGAGTGGCTCTACGGATACTGGAATTCCGGAATGCTCGAGTGGCAGGGCCCTGTCCATGCTTTCAGGTGGCTGGGACGTACCGTCGCGGAAGCCATGGAAGACCCAGTCGGCTTCGAACGGGCAGGTATGCTTGCCTCGATACCGGTCCTGGTCAGCCTTACCGTCCTCCTCGAGCGGCGCCAGGGTAGAGTCGGGACCTTCGCACTGACTGTCGCCCCGATCCTTGCCGGATTGGGGGGAGCGATCTTGGGCGTCTATCCGTTTCGCAGCCGCCTGGTCCTCTTCGCAGTCCCGGGTTTTGCGCTTCTGTTCGCGGCAGGATTCGAGCGGCTCGAGGCTTGGGCTGGACGGGCTCGGGCCTTGATATATGTCGGAGCGATGGGCTCCGTCTCGATCCCTCTGGTAGTGCTTCTTCTTTGGCTGCCCAGCGGCGGGCTTCCGGGGGCATCGGACGTGCCGATGCTGATATCGGAATTGGAGTCGCGGCGCGCCATCGGTGACGTCGTGCTGGTAGAGCACGCGGCAAGCTACGCGTGGAAAGTGTACGGGGGAGATACCGACGTCAGCGAGACACGTGGCCCCTTTTCGACTGCTGCTCGCAGGGATGGCCTGAAGAGCGCCTTGCATGTTCTCGAAGGAGAGCGGGTGTGGGTAGTTCTGGCTCGGGTGGCACCAGAACAGGTGGCTTCTGTGGTGGATGCGCTCAAGTCGGACTTGGCCCGTCGCGACCTCAGATTGACTTCGTCCTATGGTTGGCTCGCCCGGACCACGAATGACTGGTCGGTGCTCGACGAACTTGAGGCGGGAGTCCCGGCACGCTGGGAG